>DAOVCZ010000145.1 GCA_030669775.1 Chloroflexota bacterium
AAATGGCACGAAAATTAGGTTACTTGACGATTCCTGAGGGGCTGCAGGTGAATATCGATAAAGCCCTGAAGATGGACCCGGCACAAGTTGTGCTCATGTCAACGGGAACTCAAGGGGAACCATCTTCTATTCTTGGCCGTCTTTCCACCGGCACGAACCGCCAGTTTGACATTATCCCTGGCGACACGGTGGTTCTCTCCTCCCACCCGATCCCGGGGAACGAGGAAAGCATTTACCGGACTATCAACCGTATGTTCCGGAGAGGGGCGAATGTGATCTATGAACCGATCGCTCCTGTCCATGTATCCGGGCATGCCAGCCAGGAAGAGATGAAGTTGTTGATCCATTTGGTGAAACCGAAATACTTCATTCCTATCCATGGCGAACTACGTCATTTGAAGCAGCATGCCACGATAGCTCAAGAGTTAGGTATAGCGGAGGAGAACATCGCGGTGATCGAAAATGGTCAGGTGGTTGAATTTGAAAATGGGAATTTGAGTTTCGGCGATCGTGTACCTGGTGGTTATGTATTCGTAGATGGTTCTCGAGTCGGTGAAGTTGGCCCGAGCGTGGTCCGCGAGCGGGAAGCATTAGCCAAGGATGGGATCGTGGTCATCAGCCTGGTCCTGGAGAAGAGCAGCGGCCGCCTTATCGAGGAACCTGAGATCATCACGCGCGGATTTGTTTACAAGCGGGATGCCAAGGATTTGTTAGCAGTTGCTAGAAACCGGATCACGGATACTATCAACCGGGGGAATGGGAATATCCAGAACGATATTGAGCAATCTATCAAAGCCTTCTTTTACAATGAGACCAAGCGTCGCCCGATGGTTTTTGTCACTATCAATCGCTTATAATTTTGGTTTGTCATGATCATAACGAGACGGCATGTTCTTGCCGTCTCGTTTGCTATTTGCAGCTCTATTTTGAGGTGCTGCAAGCGATCGTTTTCATTGTTGGGACAATAACCGGCGCTTACAACCAATCCCAGGTGTCATCTTTCCACCCATATTCCCCGAGCAAAGGCACAAACGCCACGGCGACAGTCTGTTTATGTCGAAAATCCTTGCCTTCCCGGTGCCAGCTTTCCAGGTATTGACCAATTCTGCCCCCAACTGGAATAACCAGGCGACCACCATCAGCGAGCTGGTCGAGGAGCGGTTGGGGGACTTTGGGTGCAGCAGCCGTAGTGAGGATGGCATCATATGGGGCGTTCTCCGGCCAACCTCGCGTGCCATCACCTACATGTACAGTAATATTCTTGATATCGAGCTTGTTAATAGATTTGAGCGCTTGTTTGGCTAAATTTTCGTGGCGCTCGACAGTATGTACTTCTCTGGCTACCAAGGACAGCACAGCTGCCTGGTACCCAGAGCCGGTGCCGATTTCCAACACAGATTCTTGGCCCGCTAAAGCAAGCATCTGGGTCATTAAAGCGACAATATATGGTTGAGATATGGTCTGGTTTTGACCGATTGGCAGTGGGCAATCACTATAAGCTAGATGACGGTGTTCTTCAGGGACGAAGAGATGGCGAGGCACCTTGCGCATGGCATCTAAGACGCGCTTGTCCGTGATATCGCGGCTTAGCAATTGCTCATCCACCATACGCTGGCGCTCAGACTGGTAATTTACCTCTTTGTCCATTGGTTCCGTTCTTCAATAATCCCCTTCGATTATATCCCAGGCAGACAGAACTATTGTGCCTTATGGCCACGCATTAATGAGACCTTTCCAAAAGGAATCTCTTTCTCCGGGCATAAATGGCTTATATAAGGTAAGGCGGTCGGCGATATCATGATAACGTTCTTTCAGTGTCGCGGCAAGATCGTTGGAGGAGGCTACTGTCGTGAACACAGCCAGCATTTCATCACTGATGATCTCAGGCATCTCTGCCCATTTTCCACGCGCAGCCAAGGTAGACAAGTTTTTCGCCTGCTCCTTCCAACCATGCAGAGCCATCACTGGTCGGTAGGAAGGCGTTGATGCATAAAAGGCGATCTGCTGGCGGGCAAACTCTCTTTCTTCGTGGTCGGAAATGATAATAGCTGTCACAGATATCGATATTTCCTGCCGCTTACGACCAGTATTAATTGTTCCCGCTTCAATCGCCGGAAGGATCACTTCTACCAAGTATTGGGGGCTGTGAAACGGATGCACGAGAAAACCATCGGCGACCTCCCCTGCCAGCCGAGCCATGCCTGAGTTTACACCGGCGATATAGATCGGGATTTGAGGGTAATCACTCGGTCCGGGATTGAAAAAGGGTGACATCAGCGTCAGCTTGTAATAGTGCCCACGATAGTTGAGCCTCTCTCCCGTCTGCCAGGTATGCCAGAGAGCACGCATGGCAGCGATCTGTTCCCGCAATTTGTTCAAAGGGGAATCTGGCCAGGGCATACCAAACCTGCGTTCAATGTGAGCCTTAACCTGGGTCCCTAACCCCAAGATAAAACGTCCCTTGGAGGCCTGCGCAAGATCCCAGGCTGTGTAAGCCATCGTCGCGGGACTGCGCGCAAATGAGACAGCCACTGCCGTCCCAAAAATTAACCGTGCAGTGTGCTCAGCAACTAAGGCACCAGGCAAAAAAGGGCTGTGGATAGTTTCTGAAGACCATATGGCATTAAATCCTAATGCCTCCGCTTCAAGCGCGATGGAGGGCACCTTCGAGAGAGGCGTGGGGGGTAAGGCAGCATCAAGCAGCATGGTAAACCTCTCGGTATTTTATTGTCAATAGTTTTCACCTCAAGCCCGAAAAACGGGGAGAAGAGCGACGAAAATCTCTTCAGAGCTCACCTTAATAAATAGGCGATTAACCATTGTGTGGTGGCGATTAATGCCTCTGTGTGGGTGCGTTCATAATTGTGAGATGCATCCACACCGGGCCCGATCAGTGCTACAGCCACATCACCGCCAGCCCGCCAGTATGCTTCACCATCAGAACCATAATACGGGTATATGTCCACTTTGTGTGGAATCTGGAATTCTTCAGCCAATTGACGCATTTTTTGGTTCAACCCATGGTGATATGGACCGCCAGAATCTTTGACACATAACGTGGCGTGGAATTCATCCGAAGTCTGACCCTCACCCACCGCAGCCATATCTACGGCGACTAACTCGGCCATGTTTGCTGGGAACCCGGAAGCAGCTCCATGCCCAACTTCCTCATAATTACTGATGTGAAACGTTGTTGTTTGGGCAGGTTGCAGTCCAGCTTCGTGGATTGACTTGATCGCGGCGCAGATACAGGCAACACAGGCTTTATCGTCCAAATGGCGTGAGCGGATGAAGCCATTAACAATCTCCACCCGGGGATCAAAAGCCACAAAATCCCCAACCTGTATCCCCAGATCATGGGTTTGATCAGCATCCGCGGTGCGTGCATCCAGGCGTACTTCAATATTGCTATCGTCCCGCTTCAAATCGTTGACTTGACTGCCATGGACGTGTCCGGAAGCTTTGGTCAGCAAAATTGAGCCACGAAAACTCTCTCCTTGGGAGGTGAATACTGTACATCCCTCCCCTTCGACAGTATTCCATGCAAATCCACCTATGCGGGTCATTTTCAAACGTCCATTAGGTTTTATCTCTTTAACCATCGCTCCGAGGGTATCTGCATGGGCAGTTAGACCACGCGGCGAATCGTTTTCCAATCCATCCCAGGTAGCAACCAGGGCTCCTTTGCGGGTCTGCGAGATTGACAAGAATGAGAAATCTTTCATGGTACGCTCAACAAATTCAATTGCATTTGCAGCAAAACCGGTTGGGCTGGGAATGTTCAGCAAGTCTAGCAGTATCCTTAATAAATACTCTGCATCAATTGGGGGAAGATCGCTCATTCTGGCTCCTTAATTATCAATCTCGCTTGCATAATAAAAGGCACTTATCAAAATTATACCCTCTGAGGTAATTGCGGACAACGAATACCCAGCTGGCATTGTTCTAAATTAGCCTTAACATATTAAATCAACGTTTACGGTATAATCTGCGGCATGGAAAGTATGAATCAGGAAGAAACACAGCCGATGCCGCTTGGGGATGAAACCCAACCGATCTCCTCAGAATCTGATCCTGCTCAAGGGCAGAATCAGGATGACGGCAATAGTTACACGGATTTTGGGGGAACTGAGCCTCCCGCTGACGGGAAAGGCAGCAAGAAAGGCCGCTCCTTATCCTGGCCGTTGTTGATCACGATCAGCCTGGCAGCCCTGTTACTGATCGCTGCTACCAGTGCTTTTGGAGGCTACCTGTCAGGAATTAATGAGCGCACCAATTATGAGATTACTCAGGTTGCCCAGCAAGTCTCTGAACAATATCAATTAGGCTTGGAGGATCTTGAAGCTAAACGGTATGAAATGGCGCGCCAGCGATTTGAGTACGTTATCAGGCTCGATCCCAACTACCCGGGTGTGACTGAACAACTTGCTCTTGTATTACTTGAAATTAATACCACTGCCACACCAACTCAGGTGCCCACTCCCACATTAACCCCAACACCCGATATGCGCAGCGTAGATGAACTGTTTTCGCAATCACAAATATTATTAGCAGACGGGAAGTGGACTGAGGCAATTGAAACATTACTCAAGCTGCGCAAAGATGAGCCTAATTTCCAGACGATTAAAGTTGATTCAATGCTGTACGTTGCCCTGCGAAATCGGGGAGTTGATCGCATCTTGCGGGAGGGCGATTTAGAAGGCGGCACATACGATCTCGCTTTAGCTGAGAAATTTGGCCCATTAGATGTTGAAGCCAGCAATATGCGAACCTGGGCAGACCTTTATAAAACTGGAGCCAGCTTCTGGGGGTTGGACTGGGGTCAATCAGCTTATTATTTCGGTCAGATCATCGTTGTCGCCCCCAATCTGCGTGACAATACCAATATGACCGCTGCGGAGCGCTTCCGCATCGCAACTATTAAATATGGGGATGTTTTAGCTGCCAACAAGGAGTGGTGCCTCGCCCAAGAGCAGTACGAAGTGGCATTCGCCCTGGGAGCAGATTCTTCTGTCCAGCCAACCGCATCCTGGGTGACTCAGAAGTGCATCAATTCTAAAAAGAAAAACCAAAGAACCCAGGAACCTCCACCTCCTGAGGCTACACCCACTGAGGGGGCAGTACCAACAGAAAGTACCACAGCTGAACCTGTGCCAACCGAGACCCCCCCATCGGAACCCGCTCCAACCGAAATCCCCCCGACGGAACCCCCGCCGACAACAGAGCCCCCACTGGAACCGACCTCTACTCCGACACCATGATCTCGCTGGGGGAAACGACCCCTTTATGGGCACTCAGCCTGGCCTATTGGCTGCACATGCTGGCAACAGTAGCGTGGATTGGCGGGTTGGCAGCCTTGGTCGTACTTGTTCTGCCAGTCGCCAGACGCGTTCTCGAAGCCGATAGTTATGCTGTTTTTCTTGAGCAAGTTCAGCGTCGCCTGGATCCTCTTGGATGGTTGAGCCTGGCTGTGCTCCTGGCGACCGGTCTTTTCCAGTTGAGTTCTAATCCAAATTACGAGGGATTCTTAAGCATTT
>DAOVCZ010000072.1 GCA_030669775.1 Chloroflexota bacterium
TCAAGCGTCAAAATACCCATTTGTGTCTTGCGTGTGGTCTGCGGCCAAGGCGATGTTGCCGCAATCTTTGTTCCCAAAAGCTGGTTCACCAAGGTAGACTTACCAACATTTGGGCGACCCATTACCGCCACAAAACCAGACTTAAAATCCGAAGGGAAATTATTCATGGCAATATTCTATCACCGCAACAAGAATAAACGTGAATGTCCAATATGAAATGACCGCAAGTCGGGTGAGATATCTGATATTTTTCTCTAGGTCTTCTTTCAATTGGCGAATGGATATCAATAGGTTGCTGTAGATATTGCCAAATATTTGCGGTATATTGATCAATCTGATACGAGGAAACTGTTAATTTTTTTTTTTACTATAAGAACACCCATAGAGAGCTTTTTCCATAACAAATGGAGGCTGACATTTTCGCTGAACAGTTACTGGGTGTCAATTTCGCTGAACAATAACAATTAGCACAAAATTAGCTCAAAATTAGCTCAAAATTAGCTTGACTTGAGTTTGAATTTTCTGCTATAATAATCTATTGTCAATTCGACTTAATCACAATAGCGAAGATATTGGTCGGAAAATATTAAGAAAGATTATTCCTAATTGCGTAAAACGGTTGGTAAAACTGCCATCACGTTATACGCGTTACGCGTGTTTGTTAGAAGATATCGTGAAATTTTTCAGGAGCACTGTATGGCATCCTCTGTAGCAAGTAAGACTTATGCCCGTATTGATGTGACGATTCCTTTGCCCGATTTGATTGAGGTTCAGATCGAGTCCTTCAAGAGATTAAAATCCGAGGGACTGGCTGACTTATTTCATGAAATCTCGCCAATAGAATCGTACAACAAGGGCATGAAGCTTTACTTCCCCAGCCGGACACCCGAGTCTGACGAGTGGGGATTGAAATATTGGTTTGATGAACCGAAGCATTCCATTGAAGATTGTGTAGAGCGTGATTTAACTTACGCTTCTCCACTTTATGTGTCTGTTCTTCTGGCCGGCCCAGATGTACCTGAACCGATAAAACAAGATATCTTTTTGGGTGATTTCCCAGAAATGACGGAAAAAGGCACCTTTGTCATCAATGGCACTGAACGAGTTGTTGTTTCACAGTTGATCAGGTCACCTGGAGTGTACTTTGAAGCCCCAATTGACCGCTCAACTGGTCGTCCATTAGCAGTCGCAAAACTGATACCGGATCGCGGTGCATGGATGGAGTTTGAGACACGGAAGAGTGATTACCTGACTCTCAGATTCAACCGTAAGCGGATAGTACCAGTAACTATTTTCCTGAGAGCCCTCGCAACTGTCGATGACGGATTACCTGACCCTCCTATAAAGGAAGGTACAGATGAAGAGCTACTCGAGATTTTTAGTGATGTCGATAATAATCCTGACCGAATGTTTATTGCCTCTACTCTGGCTCAGGAACCTGAGTGGGATTTGTCCCAAAAACACACAATCGCCGAGGCAGCTCTGCTAGAATTCTTCAGGCGTATGCGTCCTGGTGATCCGGCGACATTAGAAAATGCACGTGAATTCCTAGAAGAACAGCTCTTTGATCAGCGACATTATGATCTCGAGCGTGTCGGTCGCTATAAGCTGAATCAGAAATTAGAGCTCTATGAACATGTGGATATTAATCGCCGCATGATCACCAAGTGGGACCTTCTCTTTTTGGTTCGCCGAATGATCGCGATCAATAACGGTATTCAATCACCGGATGATATCGACCATTTGGGGAATCGTCGTGCTAAGACAGTGGGGGAGCTGATCCAAAACAAATTACGCATCGGTATGCGCCGCATGGAACGAGTTATCAAAGAGCGCATGTCGATTCGTGATCAAGATCAGCTGTCCCCGATCACGCTGATCAATATCCGCCCAGTAGTTGCTGCCTTGCGGGAGTTTTTCGGTTCTAGCCAGTTATCACAGTTTATGGATCAAACCAACCCGTTGGCTGAGTTACGCCACAAGCGAACCTTATCAGCACTCGGTCCTGGCGGTCTACGGAGGGAAAGAGCTGGCTTTGATGTGCGCGATGTCCATCATTCCCACTACGGCCGAATTTGTCCAATCGAGACTCCTGAAGGTCCAAACATTGGTTTGATTGGTCGCTTGGCTTCATATGCCAGAGTAAATCAGTATGGCTTCATTGAAACACCTTACCGTAAAGTTCAAAAGTCCTTACCAGCGAGAGATCCAGGTCTGGTCGGAAGGGCATTACGAGAAGATCTGATTCACAAGAAAACCAAAAAAGTGATCGGAAAAGCGGGGGAGCGGATTACTAAGAAGATGGCCAGATCGATACCCTCCTCAGGAAAAGATGAGATATTGATTGTGCCTTATGTATCGGACGAACGGGAGTACCTCTCTGCAGATGCGGAGGATAAATTTGTGATCGCCCAGGCGAACACGCCCCTGACCGAGAACAATGAATTCGTTCGTAACCGGGTATCTGGCCGGCAGCATTCTGGATTCGATTTTTTCAACCCTGAATACATCGATTATATGGATGTCGCACCGAACCAAACTGTAGGCATCAGCGCGGGATTAATACCGTTTCTTGAGCATGACGATGCCAATCGCGCCTTGATGGGTTCTAATATGCAAGCCCAGGCTGTTCCTTTGCTAAAACCTGATATCCCACAAGTTTCAACTGGAATGGAGTTTCATGCCGCCCGAGATTCTGGACAAGTGATCGTCGCAGAGGAGGATGGTGAGGTAGTTTCAGTTACTAGCAAGCATGTATTGGTCCGTAACGGTGACGGAGACCATTTATATCAATTAAGAAAGTATCAGCGGTCAAATCAGAGCACATGCATTGATCAACGACCCGCTGTGGTCAAAGGTCAGCGGATACAAAAAGGTGATGTGGTTGCAGATTCCTCCTCAACACAAGCCGGCGAGCTGGCCTTGGGTCAAAATGTCACCGTGGCTTTTCTTTCCTGGGAGGGAGCGAATTTTGAAGACGCGATTGTGATCTCCGAGAGATTAGTCCAGGAAGATTTGTACACCTCTATTCATATTGAAAAATATGAAGTTGAATCACGCGATACAAGACTTGGTCCGGAGGAGATAACTCGCGATATCCCGAATGTTGGTGAAGAGGCGATTAAAGACCTGGATGAACAAGGCATTATTCGTCTTGGCGCTGAAGTGGGACCGAATGATATCCTCGTCGGGAAAATATCTCCCAAGGGTGAAAGAGAGTTATCTCCAGAGGAGCGGTTGCTCAGAGCAATATTTGGAGAAAAATCGCGTGACGTGAAAGACACATCCTTGCGAATGCCGCATGGTGAACGCGGTAAGGTTGTCGATGTGAAGGTGTTCACCAGAGAAGACAACTCAGATTTATCAGCTGGAGTGGATATGATGGTTCGAGTTTCAGTTGCCCAGCGTAGAAAAATTACCGCCGGAGATAAAATGGCTGGCCGTCATGGAAACAAAGGAGTTGTCTCTCGAGTCGTACCTGCGGAAGATTTGCCGTTCCTTGAGGATGGCACACCAATTGACATCATCTTAAACCCAACAGGGATACCTGGACGTATGAACCTGGGACAGGTCTTGGAAACACACTTGGGATGGGCAGCTAGCAGGCTTGGTTTCCGGGCGATTTCTCCTGTGTTTGATGGTGCAAAAGAATCAGAAATTGAAGCCGAATTAGCCAGAGCCTGGATGATCGAAACCGCCTGGAACGAAGCAGGAGAAAAAGCTTGGGAATGGCTGAGTCAATTCGAATATGACCCTGAAACCATCAAAGATGATAATGAAGTCCGCAACTTGTATCTTGAGGCTTGGTTAGGAGAGCGCGATTACGATGTATACAGGATTGTGTCAGACCATCAATATGCCCGCCGGGCAGTATTGCAAGAATGGTTGAAAGATAAGGACCTCAACCCAGATGAAATCTTGGATTTCGATGACATGGGAATTCTTGAGAGCGAACGTCCTGCCCAAGATATTCGGGCTGTGTATACCTGTCTGCGTCTTTGGATGCTTCATTTGGGCTACAGGGTGGAAAGAACTCCTGAGAAGAAATTATGGGAGCGGGCGAGAAAAACTATGTTAGAGACCGGTCTTCCGATCCCTGTCTTGGGGAAGCAAAGAGTACGGGATGGCAAAACTGGTCGGCCCTATGATCAACCCGTCACAGTCGGGATCATGTCAATAATGAAACTGCACCACCTGGTTGAAGATAAAGTTCACGCCCGATCCACTGGTCCGTACAGTCTCGTCTCACAACAACCTCTAGGTGGTAAGGCTCAATTTGGTGGACAGCGTTTTGGTGAGATGGAAGTGTGGGCTCTTGAAGCCTACGGTGCAGCTTATACGCTGCAGGAGATGCTGACTGTCAAATCAGATGATGTTCTGGGTCGTGTAAAAACTTATGAAGCGATAGTTAAAGGCGAACCGATCGAAGAACCAAGCATTCCTGCATCGTTCCGAGTTTTGGTGAAAGAACTGCAGAGCCTTGGGCTCTCCGTTGAAGCTGTCAGTGATACCGGTGAGATTATTCGCTTTGGAAAGGACGAAGAGCGTTCTCGTCCTCCACGTGTAAGCACAGGATTGTTGGGTTTAGGAGAGAATTTCTGAGAAGAGAAAATAGACATCTCCAGACTTGACGCTCATAAAGGGGCGTGGTAAAATCCCAGATCGTTGCCCATTTCCATAATGGTAGGGAATTACCTGCCTATATCGATATCGGAAAGAATTGCGAGGCCATCGCGCACGACCGATGGCTTCCCTTAATGAAAGAAGAAGTTGCCTCTTAGGAAACAGGGTAAATCGGAGAGACAGCAAACAGGAAGAGAATTGGAGGCGCAGGTGCCAACGATTAATCAATTGGTCCGCAAGGGACGTAAGTCCAAGAAAATCAAGAGTAAAGCTCCAGCACTGCTGTATACACTGAACACGAATAAGCAGCGCCGAGTTCGCCAACCAATGGGTGCGCCTCAGAAACGCGGTGTGTGTACGATCGTACGCACTATGACGCCCAAAAAACCGAATTCAGCCTTACGTAAAATTGCACGTGTACGCCTGACAAACGGGATTGAAGTAACCGCCTATATCCCAGGTGAAGGACATACTCTCCAAGAACACTCGGTGGTGTTAGTGCGAGGCGGTCGCGTCAAGGACTTGCCTGGTGTCCGTTACCACATCGTGCGCGGCACATTGGATACTGGTGGTGTTGCTGACCGTCGACAGGGACGTTCTAAGTACGGTTCAAAACGCCCAAGAGAATAAGATATTCATCTAGAGAATTGCTGTCAAGAATTCCGACAAGTACTTATTGAATTCTGAATTGGAGAATTCGAATGCCAAGACGCTATCGACCACAGAAACGAAAGATTGAACCGGATGTACGCTATAACAATGTACAGGTTCAATCATTTATCAACCGAGTTATGAAGCGTGGAAAAAAGAGCACCGCGACTCGCCTGGTGTATGACACGTTCGACTTGATTGAAAAGCAATCCAAGAAAGATCCCTTAGAGGTTTTCCAGCAGGCACTTAAGAACGTTTCACCAGTCATGGAAGTAAAGCCTCGCCGGGTTGGTGGTGCGACATACCAGGTTCCGATGGAGGTATCTGTTGATCGCCAATTCGCCCTGGCGACTCGCTGGATCTTGGCAGCCACCAGAGCACGTTCCGGTAGATCCTTTTCTGAGAAGCTGGCTGGTGAATTAATGGACGCCTACAATAACACTGGCCCATCTATTCGTAAGAGAGATGAAACCCATAAGATGGCCGAAGCAAATCGCGCTTTCTCACATTACAGGATTGGGAGATAATCTTTCGTTATGGCTCGCCAACATCCAATCGAACGGTATAGGAATATCGGCATCATTGCCCATATCGACGCTGGTAAGACAACAACTACCGAGCGTATCTTGTACTATACCGGCAAAACCCACCGCATTGGTTCCGTGGATGATGGAACAACGGTCACAGATTGGATGGAACAGGAACGAGAACGGGGAATTACGATAGTTTCTGCAGCCGTCTCTGCAGTTTGGAATGATTACCAAATCAATATCATTGACACGCCCGGGCACATCGATTTCACTGCTGAAGTCCAGAGGTCTTTACGTGTTTTAGACGGTGGAATTGTCATATTCGACGCGGTTCAAGGGGTTGAACCTCAGAGTGAGACTGTTTGGCGGCAAGCAGATCGTTATAATGTGCCCCGAATTTGTTTTGTGAATAAGATGGATCGGCTTGGATCATCATATGAAAGAACTATCGGTATGGTGCGTGAAAGACTTGGGGCAAATCCGATTGCCGTCCAGGTGCCCATTGGCTCGGAAGCTGAATTCCAAGGTGTCGTAGATTTATTCTCAGAGAAAGCTATTTATTGGGATGATGGTTTGGGAGAAGAACCCCGTGAAGCTGAAATCCCGCCAGATCTGATCCCAGTAGTTTCGGAAATGCGCGAGCGCATGGTTGAACAGATCGCTGAACACGATGACGATTTGACATTGAAATATTTGGAAGGCGAAGACATTAAAGTTGAGGAGCTCAAATCAGCATTAAGAAAAGCGGTCATTGCGAATGTTGCGACCCCAGTTTATTGTGGCAGCTCTTTACGGAATAAAGGCGTTCAACCCTTGCTGGATGCAATTATTGAGTATCTCCCATCACCTACTGAAGTCCCATCGGTGCGAGGATTTATTCCAGGTAAAGATAAGGAAATTGAGCGTCCTCCAGAAGATGATGCTCCGTTGAGCGCTTTAGTATTCAAAATCGTAACTGACCCTTATGTGGGACGTCTGGCATATCTGCGGGTATATTCAGGAAAAATCACTCAAGGTACGATGGTATATAACTCGACCAAAGGGAAGAAAGAACGCATTGGACGCCTTCTGCGGATGTATGCCGACCGTCGGGAAGATGTGAATGAAGTACTTGCTGGTGATATCGGCGCCACACTGGGACTTAAGAACTCATTTACTGGAGAAACCTTGTGTGTCGCTTCAAGTCCAATCTTGCTGGAGGCGATATCTTTCCCCAAACCGGTGATCTCTGTAGCGATTGAACCAAAGACAACAGCTGACCAGGATAAGATGGGGGATGCTTTACGAAAACTCGCCGAAGAAGATCCTACTTTTCATGTCCGTACTGACCAGGATACAGGTCAAACGATCATTTCCGGTATGGGAGAACTGCACTTAGAAGTTCTCGTTGACCGTATGCTGAGAGAATTCAAAGTTCAAGCCCGCGTTGGGCGTCCTCAAGTCGCTTACCGTGAATCGATCACCAGACCAGTGGAAAGAGCGGAATACCGTTATGTCAAGCAGACTGGCGGACGTGGTCAATATGGTCATGTAATCCTCGAGATTGAACCTGGGGAGGTTGGATCAGGGATTGAGTTTGAAAATGACATCGTAGGTGGTGTGATCCCAAAAGAATATTTCAATGCCATCCGGAAAGGAATATTTGAATCTGCTGAGGCTGGAGTATTAGCCGGGTATCCTGTAGTAGATGTTAAAGTAAGGCTTTATGATGGTTCATTTCATGAGGTTGATTCCAGCGAGATTGCATTTAAAATGGCTGCCTCTTTGGCATTCAAGGAAGGTATCCAAAGAGCGAAGCCGGTATTATTAGAGCCAATTATGAAAGTTGAACTTGTGCTCCCAGAGGATTATTTGGGGGACACAATCGGGCAATTGAATGCCCGCCGGGGTGAGATATTGGGGACCGAATTGCGATCTGGAAATTCCCAAGCTGTGAAAGCCATGGTCCCTTTAGCTGAGATGTTTGGATATGCGACAGACCTGAGATCAGCAACTCAAGGCAGAGGCGCATTTACCATGGAATTCGATCATTACGCTCAAGTGTCTGAGAGCGTAGCAAAATTGGTTATAGCATAGAGAATATCACTTTGAATTATTCGCAGGAGAGAATTTATGGCCAAGAAGAAATTTGAGCGGACTAAGCCGCAAATGATTGTAGGCACCATGGGGCATATCGACCATGGAAAAACGACGCTGACGGCGGCGATCACCAAGTACTGTGCCTTCACAGGAAAAGCCGATTACCGGCCGTTCGAATCGATCGACAATGCGCCGGAAGAGAAAGAGCGCGGCATCACGATCAATATTGCTCACGTGGAGTATGAGACTGAGAACCGTCACTATGCCCACGTA
>DAOVCZ010000050.1 GCA_030669775.1 Chloroflexota bacterium
ATGATATTTCTCATATTGCGCGCAGTATCAGATATAGTCCATGGGATAAACCCGAGCGTGCGGCGCTGGATAACCTTTCTCATTCGGTTATCACTACTGACTGTCCAGATGTTTGGGTTATGGCAGTCAAGCCTGCTTCTCGGGGAGATGGAGTTATCGTTCGCCTTTATGCCCCTGCATTACCCAAGACGCCGGTGATGGTTACAGCCCATCATTTCAAAGTGAAAGGAGCAATATTGTGCGATGCCCGTGAGCACGATCTGGAACCGCTGGAGGTGCGAAATGGCTCTGTCCGGGTGGCAATGCCAGGGACGGTTGCCTCAATCAGATTCTTGCTGGATTAGAATAAACATGGATATATGGATTTGCATAGGCGAAACCACGCTTATTATCTGAAGAGTTAATATTAATTGAAGGGAGTCAATAATGCCTGAAGCCGATATCAATTTGGAAGAGCATTGGCAGGAAATCCAATCCGAAATAGCTTCCCGAGGCTTTGTAGTCTATCCTAACTACATTTTTTCAACAGAGCATAAAGCAATATGGCCCGAAGAAGAAGAAATTGCTAAATTTCTTGACCTAGCCGATATGCTTGAACGCAAAATTATCTACGTCCACTCATCCAAATTCGACTCTGAGGAAGCCCTGGATTTACTCTTATTATCTGCACCGAGCGATTTGGTTGATTATGATGTCAAAACGGTTCGAGAATGCCTGCGTTCTCTTGGTGTTGAGTCTAGTGAAGAAGCCAAGGATTATCTTAAAACCACGAAGTTCTATGAAGGTCACCGAGTGAGTATTCGGGTGGAGTGGGTTTTTGATGGGATCATACATACCTACTTGAGGAGCCCGGCTTGGTATACCGATATTTCAGAATTAGCTGCGAGGGTTTTAGATCTGAGTGAATCCCTTGTATATGAATGATCATTTTATTGGCTTGATGCCGCGTAACCTTTCCCTTGAGAGCGACATGGTTTCAATTAAACCATCCAGGCTGAATCCGCGCATTTTTGACGGTAGATACGACGCAATTCGAAATTGCGTCGCCTTTTTGAATCATTTATGTATAATAGTTAAGTAACGCGAATTACTTGAGGTTTGATACATGCCCACCAATCTTCCCCCAGATTTTTACGAGGCTGAAAAGCGCTACCGTCTGGCCAAATCACCAGCGGAGAAGATCGCCTGTCTGGAAGAGATGCTGAGCATCATCCCCAAGCATAAAGGCACTGACCATATTCGCGCTGACTACCGCAGGCAGATCTCCAAGCTGAAAACTGCCTCGCGTACCCAGAAAGGCGGCAGCATCCATGTTTCCGCTTTCCGCATCGACCGGGAAGGACCGGGACAGGTCGTCGTGCTGGGACCAACCAATGTGGGTAAATCTGCATTGGTTGATGCCCTCACGAACGCTACCCCCGAGGTCGCCCCCACACCTTACACCACCTGGAGACCAACCCCGGGGATGATGCTGGTCGATAATGTGCAAATCCAACTCATTGACACCCCTCCGCTCGATCGCGAGTATCTCGAACCAGAGTTAATTGACCTCATCCGCCGCTCGGATCTGATCTTGCTGGTGCTTGATTTGCAAACGCACCCGGATCAACAGCTGGAGACCACCATCGAAATATTGAAACAAAACCGCATTGTCCCCCTGAACTTGAAAGACAGCAGTGAAGAAGAACAATATGTTTGGTACGTTCCTGTCATAGTTTTGACCAATAAATGTGATGATGAGAGCCTGGATGAAATCTGCGAGATATTCCGAGAACTGCTCGAGGATGAATGGCCGATCCTTTCTGTCTCCGCAAGTACAGGGCGCAACTTTGATCAATTAAGACAATCTATCTTCGACAGCCTGGATTTGATTCGTGTATATTCAAAAGCACCAGACGAAGAACCTGATTTCAGTGAACCGGTGGTCTTGAAGGAGGGGGCTACCCTTGAGGAATTCGCCAAAGAGATCCACAAGGATTTTCATGAGAAACTCAAATTCGCCAGAGTCTGGGGGAGCACGGCGTTTGACGGGCAGATGGTCCAGCGCGACTATATCCTCCAGGATGGGGATGTGGTCGAGCTGCGCATCTGAAACCTTAATTTCTCTTTCCCACCTCTGATTAAACTTCTACCTCTTTCCTTAATATGCCAGCTAATTCCTGGACAACCTCACCAGGTGAGCCCTGTAAGAATTCCCGTCTGCGTTCTCGATAAGGGGCTTCGGCTAATCCAGTTACAATCGTAGGCGAGCCAGTCAGACCGATATGCCCGGGCTCAGCATCTAGATCTCCAGCATCCCACACTGTCAAACGATCCTTTTCGAGCGCCCAAGACCTGAGCCGATAATCCATGAAGCGCGGCTCGTTGCAGGCCGTCTTTACCGAGATCACACAGGGTAAAGGTACTTCAAGGATTTCATAGCCACCCTTGATTTCTCTCCGCCCGCGAGCGGTCCGCAGAGTTTGATCGATACTCACATCAGTCAACAGAGTCAGCTGGGGTATATTCAACCATTCTGCCAAGCCCGGCGGAACTTGCCCGGTAGCACCATCGGAGGATTCCTCACCACACAAAATCACATCGACATCTCCGATCTTCCGGATGCCCTGGACTAAAGTATAGGTGGTCGCCAAAGTATCTGCGCCAGCGAATGCCGGATCGCTGAGCAGGTAGATATGGTCGGCGCCCATCGCCAGAGCTACCCGCAAATTCGGCTCAAAGAAGGGCGGTCCCATAGAGAGCAAGCTGATCCGTCCCCCGTAGCGGTCTTTCATTGACAAAGCCATTTCCATCGCATTCATATCGGGTGGGTTGATCTCGCTGCGGGCATTTGTTCTCTCCAGTAAATGGGTTTCTGGATCAACGCGAATCTCCTCCGGTTTGGGGACCACTTTCACACACACCACAATCTGCAGCTCAGCCAATGCTCACCTCCCGCTCTGCTGAAAGGGCTTCGATCAGGGCAGGAACAATTTGGTGCACATCCCCCACAATACAATAGTCTGCATAATCAAAAATTGGCGCCTCTGGGTCGGAGTTAATCGCAATCACAATATCAGCCTTTTCAATTCCAACCACAAAATGGAACGCACCGCTGATGCCGCAGCATATGGCGACCTTGGGACTGCTGACTACACCCGTTTGACCGATTTGCCGCTCTCGCTCAATATGTCCCTCATCAACCGGAGGGCGCGTCGCGCCGATCTCGCCTCCCAACAATTGTGCTAATTGACCTAGCATATTGAAATCGCCGTCCACCCCACGACCGCCAGCAACCAGCACCGGGACACGCGTCAGGTCGACCCCCTCTCCAATTGAGCGTTCGACCGTGCGAGTTTTGATCACATCCTCTGTCAAATCCAGAGAGATTGGGATAATTTTTCCTACATTCTTTCGATCAAGTTCCCCGGGTGAAAATACTCCCGGACGAACAGTTGCCATTTGAGGACGATGTTGAGCCATCTCAATTAGAGCCAGCACACCACCCCCAAATCCTGAGACTTCACATACCAGCCTTTCATCCCGAGGATTCATATACAGATCGGTGCAGTCAGCGTTAAGCCCTGTCCGCAGTCGTACTGCCAAGCGCCCTGCCAGATCACGTCCATTCGGTGTTGCCCCCAACAAGAAAACAGACGGTTTCGCTGCCATGAGAGCTTCGAATGCAGCCTTTGAATAAGCTTCAATTGTGAAATACTCTAGGAGCGGATCATCCCCCAACCAGACCTCATCCAAACCGTAGGCAAAACCCTCAGCAGCCAGTTCACCCAACTTATGGCCAAGTAGCAGGCCTGCCAACTGCCAGCCAAGCTGGTTGCAAATCTGGCGACCTTTAGCGATTAGTTCTAAGGATACACCCGCCAATCCATCGGCCTCGACCTCTAAATAGACCCAAATCGATTTTCTTTCCTGGTCTATCCCATACAGAGAAGATACCATCTAATTATCCTGATACCTCAATTCCGCAAGTGTCATGATTCAAGGATAGGAATGAAACCAAAATAATTCAAAGCGCACGAGCAGCGATCTCGGCGATATCGCGCACCTCAAAGTTTTCAGTTTTACGCACTTTGAGGCTGTCCTCCAGGCAGGCAACGCAGAATGGACATGCCGCAGCCAGGATGTCCGCCCCAGTTTGAACGGCTTGTTCAACTCTTAAATCGGAGAAACGCTCACCGATAGGGGTTTCCAGCCACATCCGGCCTCCCCCACCCCCGCAGCAAAGAGCATCTTCAGCGGAGTTCTCCATCTCGACCAGCTCGACTCCAGGGATAGATTTCAGGATTTCTCGGGGAGCTTGATATTCTTGGTTAATACGACCCAGGTAGCAAGGATCCTGGAAAGTTACCTGTAGATCCAAGGGCTTCATAAATTGAAGGCGTCCTTCTGAGATCAAGTTGAAAAGGTATTGCGTGTAATGGAGAGGTTGAAAACCATTCGAGAATGGGGGGTAATGATTGCGGAAAACATCGTAGCAATGCGGTGAGATCGTCACCATTTGAGTGACACCTCGCTCCTGAAAAACTTGAGCTGTTTTAGCTGCTACCTCCTCGAAGTAGTGTTTGTGGCCGACGCTCAACACCGCTTCACCGCAGCAAGGTTCCTCTTCCCCAAGGAAACCAAACTCCACACCTGCTCCCCTGAGTATATGAACAAGCGCAGAGGCGATCTTCTGCGCCCGCTGGTCATAGGATGAGGTACAGCCGATATACAACATCACTTCATGCTCTTGGGGATTGAAAATTGGTATGTCTAAATTATTCGCCCACAGTGCGCGCTGCGTAGGTGGTTGCGACCAGGGATTGTCGTTCCAGAATATCGACCACATCAAGGATGGCAAACCCTTTTCAGGATTGCGGTTTTCCCAGGCTACAGTCCTTAAGCTGCGAAACACATCCACGATATTCACGCCTCGAGGACAGTAAGCTTCGCACTGGGCACAGGTCGTGCACAGCCACAGGCTGCCATTCTTCTCCTGCAAACCCAGTTGAGCCTGGCGCATCAGGGTGCGTACTGAGAGGGGCTTCTGTCTAACCAATCCCCAGGGACAAATTGCTGTGCAAACCCCGCATTGGAAGCACAACGCGGCCGCCCCATCGGTCAGCTCGATCAACTGCTCCCACAGCTCATCATCGATGAGCAGCACCTCTTCATCAGTGGCTTGTTCGAAATCCGCCAATTTATTCCTCCTCAGGTTGTCTCAGGCTGCTTGATATCTCGGGCATAGCGCTGCACAACCTCGTCCATCTCAGCCATCTTTTCAGCGAATTCTTTCCCCTCCGCGGCCGAGATCCAGCGCAGCTGCAGCCGCTCAGGATCGATCCCCTTGCGTTCAAATTTTCGCTGCCAATGCTTGAATCGTTTCCAGGTAAGCTGGTTGGCATTGTTGTAGTGACAATCTGATCCGGTCTCTGTCAGTCGGCATCCGGTGACCAATACAGCCCCAGCACCGTGATCAAAAGCATGGGCGATGAATTCCTCTTCGAAACGGGCTGAGCACATGGTGCGGATGATGCGAGATGAAGTAGGATACTGGCGCTTCTCGATACCTGCCAGATCCGCCCCTGCGTATGAACACCAGTTGCAGGTTAACACCACACATTTCTCCTCTGCTTTCTCCTGTAAGGAGGCCTCTATCTGGGCCAGAATTTGTTCCCGGGTGAAGTATGGCATCTCAATAGCCGCGAAATTACATTCGGCCGCGCAAGTGCCGCACCCCATACAGGCAGCTTCAATGATCTTGACTGTTCCATCCTTCCCGGGAGGCCCAATCTGTTCGATAGCTCCATAAGGACAGACCTTGACACAGCGCATACAGCCAACACACAGCTCAGGAATCAGGCGCGCCGCCAACGGCTCCTTCTCGATCTTGCCGAGTGCGAGTAATGCGCCGGCTTTTCCAGCTGCAGCTAAAGCTTGGGCCATCGACTCGCGCACATCCTTGGCACCCTGGCTTGTACCAGCCAGGTAAACCCCTTGCACCGCGGTTTGGACTGGACCTAATTTGGGGTGCAGCTCCATATAGAATCCATCCTCACTGCGCGACAGCTTCAATTGTTCTGCCAGATTGTCTTCGGTGGGTTTCAATCCAACGACTAAGACAATCAGGTCGGTTGGTATACGCAGTTTGGCATTCAGCATATGATCGAAAACCTCTAAATACCCATCACGGGAGTTGATCACCGCTTGCGGGGGTTGATCTGCATCATAGCGGAAGAACTGAACACCTGCCCGGCTGGCGGCTTCATAGAGTTCCTCAGCCTGGCGGCTGTATGTGCGCATCTCCTTATACAAGACCCGCACTTTCTTACCCATCTTCCGCAGCCGAAGCGCCTGGGCGATCATCGAAGTACAGCAGTAGCGAGAACAGCCGATCGCATCCTGGCGGGATCCAACGCAAGCGATAAACGCGATTCGTTCTGCCTCGGGTTCCCCGATTTTGAGCAGGTTTTCGAGTTCCAGATTGGTGATCACCCGCGGGTCACTACCATAATTGAATTCGGTTGGCTCGTAGGGTAAGGAACCAGTGGCTACTACGATCGCCCCTATTTCGAGAGAGGTTCCATTATCGAAGGTCGTCTGGAAATTGCCCACCACCCCGCCAATGCTTTCGACGCTTGTTTCCAGGTGGACATGGACATCGCTTTCCATAACCTGGCGGGATTTTGCCTCCAGCAGCGCCGCAGCTTGGATATTTGCCGGCGCGATTTGATCCAGCTGATTAAGCTGGCCACCCAGGCAGCTCTCCTTTTCCACCAGGTGTGTCTCGAATCCTTGATCCGCAATGGCAACTGCGGCTGTCATCCCGCTGATCCCCCCGCCGATCACCAATGCTTTTTGGATCAAGGGTAGATGAGAGATCTGCAGCGGAGTCAAGCGCCTGGCTTTTTCGACCGCCATCCAAACCATGTCATTTGCTTTCTGCGTGGCAGCTTCCTTATCGTGTTTGTGGACCCATGAATCCATGTTGCGAATATTCGCCATCTCTAACAGGTACGGGTTCAACCCGGAGCGCAGCATCACGCCCCGGAAAATCGATTCATGGGTCTTCGGCGAGCAAGCTGCTATAACCACCCGGTTGATCTTTTCCTTTCTAATTGTCTCTTCGATCTCTTGTTGGGTGTTTCCAGCGCAGGAAAACATCTGGTGCGAAGCATAGACGACATCTGGCAGTTCCAGGGCGAACTTCGCCACACGCTCCACATCGACCACCCCGGCAATATTGCTCCCACAGTGGCACACAAATACACCCACCCGAGGTGTATCAATATCCTCAATCGCTTCAACTTCCATCGGTTCAGGCCACTGCCGTTTGGTCAGGTGGCTCAGCGCCAGGGCTGCTGCTGCACTACCTTCGGAGACGCTATCGGGGATATCCTTTGGGCCCGAGACACATCCCGCGATATAAATCCCTGGACGTGTCGTCATCACCAATCCCCCCTCGATCTCCTGGGCACGAATGAACCCATCCTCATCCACGTCTACACCCAGGCAATCAGCCAGCTCAGCCAGTCCTTCTTGTGGTGCAACCGCATTCGCCAGAACGACCATATCGTAGTCAGCCTGAATACGCGCAGCCTGATCTGTGTCTTCATAGAGCACTTGGATGTGTCCATTGCCATTAGACGAGATGCGAGCTGGTCGCCCACGCAGGAATTTAGCCCCTTCGAGCTGGGTACGCTTCCAAAAATTGTCAAAACCCTTGCCGAAGGCGCGCACATCCATATAGAGCACAGACACATCTTGAATGCCGTGATCGATGGCCTGGTATGCATGCTTGATCGAATACATGCAGCAAAATCGAGAACAATAATGGAAAAAGCGCTGATCGCGTGAACCCACACATAAGACGAATAAGATATTCGCGGGATGCTCGCCATCCGAGGGGCGGATGATCTCACCTTCTGTGGGACCTGCTGAATTGATCAGACGTTCAAACTCCAGGGCGGTCAGAATATCTGGGTGTGTCCCATAGCCATACTCTGGCATTTCCCGCGGATCAAACATGTCGTAGCCAATCGAAACGATAATCGCACTGACCTGGATGGTCTCGATGGATTCTCGGGGAATTAAGAAATCGATCGCTTTTGGGGGACAAACCTGTGCACAGCGGTCACAGGGCAGGTAGTTCGGAGGATCGTTTAAACAATTATCAATATCGACCAGGTAAGTTCCTGGGACGGATTGTGGTATGGGCGTGAAGATCGCTTTACGCGTTGCCATCCCGGAGTCATACTCATTAGGTAACACCACCGGACAGGCAGCAGTACAATCCCCGCAGCGAGTGCATTCATCCGTCACAAAGCGGGTTTTCTGACGCACTTGAACTCGAAAATCCCCAGCCTGCCCTTCAACCTTAACCACTTCTGCTGGGGATAGAATCTCGATGTTGGGGTGCAGGTCAACTTCGGACATTTTCGGTGCTTCGATACAGATCGAGCAATCCAGGGTAGGGAAATTTTTGTCCAGGACGGCCATCAAACCACCGATCGTGGCCTGCTTCTCAACCAGGTAGACCTTCGCTCCCGCCTCTGCCAGATCAAGTGCAGATTGAATACCAGATATTCCACCACCAATAACTAAAACCGAACTGCTCATGAAGTCCTCCCCATTGCGGCTTTATTCTCAAGATCGACCTCATACTCAAGGCCAGCGTGGAATGCACTATTGTTTAAGGGTAGTGTTTTCGCCTTGACTGAAGTTTCCAGCGCCTTAAGCATTGACTCTGGATCGACCAATCCGGTAACGGCGGTGAAGTACCCCAGCATGACCACATTAGCCACAATCCGCCGCCCCAAATCTTCGGCCAGCTGGGTCGCCGGTATGGCATAAATGTGGTCACCTTCTTGGGATTTGACCAGGTCCTGATCGATCAGGATCAATGCCTCAGGTTTGGCTGAGGGACGGAATTTTGTATATGCTTCTTGTGATAACACCACCAGGATATCCGGCTGCTGCACAAAGGGATAAGCGATTGGTTCCTCGGATACTACCAAGTCGGCACTGGATGCGCCGCCGCGCGCTTCAGGACCATGTGACTGTGTCATCACGGCCTCGCGTCCTGCATAGAGCGCCAGGGCTTTTCCCAGAACATAACCTGCTAAGACCACCCCCTGGCCGCCAAAGCCTGCGATGCGGATCTCCTGCCTCATTCCATCTCCACTGTTACTGGCTCATACGGTGGGCGATCCCGGTCAGCAAATCGTCCAACATAGATCGGTTTATCCTCGCGTAAATCGATATTTAGATCATCACCACGCACATCCCCATCTCGCACCAGCACACAGCGTTGGCGATAGAGCTCCATTTCTTCCAAGCCATCTTCAATGTTGTTCGATTTGCCAAATCCAACCGGACAAGGGGCGAGCACTTCAATAAATGTGAATCCCGGCCGGGTAAAGGCATACAGGATATCCTCCCTGATCTGGCGAACATGGATCGTGGTCCAACGAGCCACGAAATTTGCCCCTGATGCCGACAGCAAATATGGTAAGTTGAAGGGCAGTTCAGGATTACCGTACGGTGCTGTCGTTCCCCGGGCACCTTGGGGAGTGGTTGGACCGACCTGACCGCCAGTCATGCCATAATTAAAATTATTTACACAGATCACGTTGATGTCCACATTGCGCCGGGCTGCATGAATCAAATGGTTGCCGCCAATGGCAACCAGGTCCCCATCTCCACTGAACACAGTCGTCATCAGCTCTGGCTTGGCCAGCTTCATCCCCAATGCAAATGGAATCGCCCTGCCGTGTGTGGTGTGATACGAGTCGATGTTCATATACCCGGCCACGCGACCCGAACAACCAATCCCGGAGATCACCACATGTTGGTCAACCGGAACTTGAGAATCTAGGATGGCTTGGGCATAACAGCGCATCACGATGCCGATCCCGCAACCAGGACACCAGATATGCGGCATGCGATCGGCGCGGATGATCGCGTCCAGGGGATGTTTGTCGGCAACCTTCACAGCAGTCATGCAACTGCCTCCC
>DAOVCZ010000100.1 GCA_030669775.1 Chloroflexota bacterium
CCAAGCCTGATGAGCGTAACATCAACCTGACTGCTGGATTGATCGAGAAAACTCTGGCAGAATTTGGCATCCCTGTCCGGGTAATAGGTTTCCAGGTGGGTCCGACAGTGACTCAATTTGCCGTCGAGCCGGGATTCGTTGAGAAGGCTGTAAGTGAAGAAGAAATCACCCGTCATAAGGTACGCGTGGCGCAAATCTCATCCCTATCTCGCGATCTGGCGCTTTCCTTATCTGCACCCAGTCTACGTATTGAAGCACCCGTACCTGGACAACCTTATATTGGAATTGAGGTGCCGAATACGCGCTCCACAGTGGTTCGGCTGCGGCCGATTTTGGAAACGGGGGCTTTTTATAAATTTGGTTCTCCTTTGACAATCGCTCTGGGTAGAGACGTCTCTGGTCAGGCAGTTGTCGCCGATCTAGCGAGCATGCCGCACTTACTGATCGCTGGTACGACCGGATCCGGAAAATCTGTGTGTATCGCTGCATTGACTACATGTTTGGTGATGAACAATACGCCGGAGGATCTGCGAATTGTGATGATTGATCCCAAGATGGTGGAGTTGGTGCGGTTCAATGGACTTCCACATATGTTCGGAAAAGTGGAGACTGATCTGGAGCGGAGATTGGGGGTCTTGCGCTGGACGGTGGCGGAAATGGACCGGCGTTACAAGCTGCTGGAAAACTCCCGGTCGAGAAATATCGATACTTACAACCGGAAGATGCGCAGAAGACGGGACTCGGAAACGCTACCGCATATTGTAGTGATGATCGATGAGCTGGCGGATTTAATGATGTCGGCACCTGAACAAACCGAACCGGCGCTAGTGCGCTTGGCTCAAATGGCGAGGGCGACCGGTATTCATCTGATTCTGGCCACGCAGCGTCCCAGCACGGATGTGGTCACGGGTTTGATCAAGGCCAATTTTCCAGCCAGGATGTCCTTTGCGGTGGCTTCATCAGTCGATTCGAGGGTGATTCTCGATGGGTCGGGAGCAGAATCACTACTTGGGCGGGGAGATATGCTCTTCCTGCCCCCAGAAGCTGGTTCTCCCATTCGAGCGCAAGGTGTGATGGTCACCGATCAAGAGATTGAACGGGTGATCACTTTTTGGCAGGAGACTCATTCCAGGGATGAAAGCCAATCTCCTCCCTGGGATACATTGCTGGAGCAAGAAGCCGTTTTAGCTCAGAAAGACCAATTAATCGATAAAGCGATCGCCATCGTACAGGAGGCTCAAAGGGCTAGTGCTTCCATGCTTCAGAGGCGTTTGCGTATTGGATATCCACGTGCAGCCCGGTTGATCGATGAGCTAGAAGAACTTGGAGTGGTTGGACCTTCACGAGGAGGAGGTCGGGAACGTGAGGTGCTGATCGGTCCTGAGGACGAGCTATCCGCTTGACAGTCTCTCTCGCTTAGGTTAGCATACCTGATCGTGAAATTTATATCAGATAAAGGATTTAATTACCGTGGAACAAGCCTCAGAGGATAAGAAGCAAGTAACATTTACCGACCAGATGCGCCTTCGATTCCGGGGGATATTAGATCCGCTCGGCGCGTTCTTAAATCGTATTGGATTGATGCCTAATACGATGACGATCCTGGGATTGTTAGGAAATACCATCGGTGCAATCCTGCTCGCTCAAGGAAGGATGACAATAGGAGGTTTAGTCATACTTGCAATGGGACCGGTGGATGCATTAGATGGCACAATGGCTCGTCTGCGTGGAGAGCCCAGCGAATTTGGTGCCTTTGTTGATTCAGTAACAGACCGCTATTCAGAATTGGTGATTTTTGGCGGTCTGCTTATTTATTACGTTCAACAAGGTAACTGGACTGCCGCTCTTGTGACTTACTTGGCAGCTGGAGGTTCAGTGCTCGTTTCATATATCCGGGCGAGGGCATCGTCCCTCGGGTACGATACTAAAGTTGGCATATTAACCCGCATGGAACGTTATCTGGTATTAGCTCCGGCGTTGGTTTTGAACATCCCATTGGTCGGCTTATGGATCATTGCCATACTTGCCAATATCACCGCGTTGCAGAGAATATGGGATATACGTCGCCAAACCCGAGCCAAGTGATAGGTGTCAAGGAGAGATAGATGGGTATTCAGATTGGAAAGATAACGATTTACTACTACGGAATTATCATTATGCTCGGGGCGGTAGCTGCTGCCTGGCTGGCTGCTGTGGAGGCACGTCGTAAAGGACAAAGTAGTGAAATCGTTTGGGATGGATTGGTATGGGTGTTGATCGGAGGCATCATCGGTGCACGTATCTGGCACATATTAACCCCTCCCGCATCAATGGTTGAAGCCGGATACACAACGATGTACTATCTAACTCACCCGCTAGATGCGATCAATATTCGTGCGGGTGGTCTTGGTATCCCTGGAGCAGTCATTGGTGGATTGCTCGCATTGTATATCTTCACTCGCAGGAGAAAGTTGGATTTTGCTTTCTGGCTGGATGTGGTTGCACCTGCATTAGCATTGGGTCAAGCAATAGGGCGTTGGGGAAATTTTTTCAACCAGGAACTCTACGGGAGTCCAAGCGATCTCCCTTGGGCACTTAAAATCCAACCTGAAAACCGTCTCCCAGGATATGAAGATCAGGCAACATACCACCCTCTTTTCCTCTACGAATCCATATGGAATTTTGGCATCGTTATTTTACTGCTCTGGTTAGGACGAAAATACGAGGACCGCTTGATCAACGGGGATTTATTCTTGATTTATTTAATTTCGTATCCAATGGGACGATTCTTGCTTGAATTCCTCCGCCTCGATCCGGCAAAGGTGGGGGGGATTAATATTAATCAGACCTTGATGTTAATAGTGGCACTTTTCGCGACGGGTGCATTAGTCTGGCGACATCGTAAACGAGGTAGATCGGATGTGGAGTCGGTTGAGGTCGAAGAATAGAAAAAAGCTTTTAGATAATAAGTCATGATCGTCACTGAAGACCTCAGCAAAGAATTTGAGGAATTCATTGCGGTTGATGGGGTAAACCTGAATGTAAGGGCGGGTGAGGTGTTGGCCCTTTTAGGGCCAAACGGTTCCGGAAAAACCACTACAGTACGCATGCTTACCTCAATCCTGCAACCCACGCGCGGTCGGGCGCGTGTGGCAGGATTTGACGTGGTCGAAGAGGCAGACCAGGTGCGCGCCGCGGTTGGTGTTTTAACCGAACACCATGGATTATATTCACGGATGCCGGCTGATGAGTATCTTGATTTTTTTGGTCAACTGTATGGAATCGATCTGCCGACCCGTCGAAAACGCGCTGACCATATGTTGGATGAATTTGGTTTAAGCCCGTTTAAAAAACGCAGAGTGGGGAAATTTTCGAGAGGCATGCAACAGAAACTTGCATTGGCACGTACATTGCTGCATGAACCCCCTGTGCTGTTGTTAGATGAACCCACATCCGCGATGGATCCGGAAAGTGCGCGTTTGGTTCGAGACGCCATACAGGCCTTACGTTCATCTGACCGAGCGATTATTCTCTGTACACACAACCTATCCGAAGCTGAGAAATTGGCTGATAAGATCGCCATCATCCATCATGGATCAATCATTGCCCAAGGCACAGCAGAAGAGTTGAAACAAAGATTGCTTGGACCAGCTGTGTATGAAGTCCGGATTGGATATCCCCAAAGTTTCGATCAACTGAAGCTGCCGAATAATCTGCAGATCAGTGCGCGTGGTGAGGATTGGCTGCGCTATCGCTCCTCCCATCCGGAAGATGATAACCCATTGGTCTTACAGTACTTATTAGACCAGGGATTGAAGGTGGTAAGTTTGGAAGAAGTACCACGCAGCCTGGAGCAGATTTACCTGCAGGTGATGAACGAACCAGCGGTAATCCAACTAGAGGCATCGTATGTTGGATAAATTGCGACCCGCTTTTGTTGTTACACGCCGAGAGGTGCGGGACCACTTCCGTGATTGGCGGATTATGGCTCCAATATTGCTATTGGTGATCATGCTGCCTCTCTTGATGAATTATGCCTCCAGTCGATTTCTCACCTTCGCGGATCGTTATGGAGCCCAGATTGAAGCTGATCAGGTGTTCCCATTCCTGCTGATGGTTGTTGGTTTCTTCCCTGTTACCGTAGCACTGGTTTTGGCACTTGAAAGTTTCGTGGGTGAGAAGGAACGACGCAGCATCGAGCCCTTGCTGAGCAGCCCCTTGAGTGATTTCCAATTATATTTTGGCAAGCTGTTGGCCGCATTAATACCCTCCTTAATGGCCAGCTATCTTGGCATGGCTTTGTATTTGTTCTGGGTTTATTTCCAAGGTGTTTGGGTTCCAACTGGGGGTTTGTTGGTGCAGATTTTTGCCTTAGCCACAACGAACTGTTTATTGATGGTGAGCGGCGCGGTTGTGGTTTCATCGCAAACCACTTCGATGCGAGCAGCAAATTTATTAGCAGTCTTTATTATCCTACCGATGGCTGTCTTGCTCCAGGCCGAGAGTGCAGTAATTGTTTGGGCAAGAGATGCTGTTCTGTTCTGGACCTTGGTTGGCGAAGTCATCGTTGCCATTTTGCTGGTCAGGATAGGAATCGCCCATTTCAATCGTGAAGAACTGGTCAGCAGAGAATTTGATTCCTTGAACCTGCGAGGGGGGATTTCATCCTTTTGGAAGGATTTCCGAGGGGATGCAAGTTCACCAATGGATTGGTATCGGGGGGAGCTGCGGGAAACATTTGGGAAGATGCGACTGCCCGCTCTTTTGGTATTGGTAGTCTTGATCGGAGGGCTCGTTCTAGGAGCTAGCCTGGCAGATCAATTCGTGATACCGTCAGAATTTATCAGTATCGATTCGATCAAAGGTGGTACGATCGAGGGAATTCAGAATGTACGTTTCTTTGAGGACAGCAGTATTCTAGTAATTTGGTTGAACAATCTGCGGACCATATTCCTGGCGACTATCGCAGGGTTGTTGTCTTTTGGAGTGCTGGCGTTGATCGTAATGGCGGTGCCGATCCTATTTATCGGGTTCTTTACAGCGACAATTGCCAGTGCGGGTCTATCTCCGGTCTTATTCCTGCTCGCGTTTGTGGTACCTCATGGCATATTGGAGATTCCAGCGTTCATATTGGCAGGTGCAGCGATCTTGCGTCTTGGAGCTACACTGGCTTCACCATCACCAGGGCAGACAATTGGAGAAGCGTGGCTAGGGGGGATGGTAGATTGGGCAAAAGTGATGGTGGGTATAGTGCTACCACTCTTGTTCGGTGCAGCAATTTTAGAAGTCTTGGTGACACCAAGAGTGGCTATGTGGATATTCGGTGGATAATAAAAAATCATTGCAGGGAGTGAGATCAAAGGAAATTACATGGTAAAAGTGATTATTTTAGGTTCATCCAATGCAATCCCCGATGAAAATCATGAAAACAGCCACATGGCTTTGGTTGGAGACGATAGATTAGTCCTGATCGATTGTGTCAACAATCCAATAGTCAGGTTACGTAAAGCTGGTTTGGATGTAGAAGATGTGACCGATTTAATCTTAACTCACTTCCATCCCGATCATGTATCTGGAGTCCCGCTGCTTTTAATGGATTTGTGGTTGTTAGGTCGCAAAAAGGAATTACGAATTTATGGTTTGGATTACACCCTGGATAGGCTTGAGACGATGATGGATCTTTATGGTTGGGATACCTGGCCGCGGTTCTTCCCTGTAAAGATGCATAGATTAGAGGAGAAGGACATGTCCTTGGTCCAAGAGAATGATCAATGGCGAATTTTCTCATCTCCTGTGAAACATATCATTCCAAATATTGGTCTGCGCATTGAATTTCCTGAATCCGGGAAAGTGTTTGCATATTCATGCGATACTGAACCTTGTCCTCAGGTGGTTCAATTAGCGAATAATGCCGATGTCTTAATCCATGAAGCAGCAGGAGCTTCATTGGGGCACACAGATGCAACTCAAGCAGGAAAGATTGCAGAAGATGCAGGTGCTGACAGCCTTTATCTTATCCATTATCCGAATGGAAGACTCAAGGACAATGATATTGTTGCCAAAGCCTCACAGGAATTTAATGGACCAGTAAGACTGGCCGAAGATTTTATGGAGTTCGAGTTCTAAACTTGGGGGAATCCTGGGTAGGTCAAACTGCCAATAGCAAGAAGCTGTTAACTACCAGCCTTCAATGAAAGGGACCCAATCCTCGTTTTGGGTTAAATGCCTGGCGAAGATATAAACCGCTGAGGAAGGTGGTTCGATTGGTTTTCGTAGGAGACGCATATGAGCTTGTTCAAGCGTACGGCCTCCCTTGCGATGATTGCAGGCTGGACAGGCTGCTACCAAATTGCTCCATTTATGCTCACCCCCCTGGCTGCGTGGAATTATGTGGTCGATCGTCAGCTGGAGAACTTGCTTCCCACAATACTGACAGATGTGATTGTCGCGCCGTAAGACCTCCCGTTTACTTAATTTGACTCTTATGCGAGGTCTTTTGATCATCCTTTCAAGGCGAATAATTGATGGGCGCGGGTATTTCTGCGACACGGTATGAATAAATCCACGCCCATTGAGGATCAGTGAAGCTTTACTGGTCATCATCAAGCCGATGGCGCGCCGTGTGTTGCAGATGTTCAGCGGCTCAAAATTCGCGTTCAATAGCAAAACTGGTTCCAACATAATCGCACCTTAACTTTGCGAATTATAGCACGGGTTTTCCCTCAAATAAATAGGATTGGATTCTAGATTAACGAAGCGGATTTACACCTTCTTGCAAAGATTAGTCTAAAATCCTTTATAATCTACCCTATGAATATGCAAGCCGAGCGACAGGAGTACAACCCCGAGTTAGTCTCCAGACGAAGTGAATTGATCGCCTGGGGAAGTGCAGTACTGGTAAATGGTACCTGGATTCTGTTAATCCTTCTCGGTCAACCATTGTCTTTTTGGCTGCTGATCCTGGGCATACCTCTAATCCTGATTGCATCAGGTATGAGC
>DAOVCZ010000218.1 GCA_030669775.1 Chloroflexota bacterium
CCGGAACCAACCATTCTCGACAACCTCGAAGAAGAAAGGCGTCCCAGGATATGGCGCGGCGACATGGAATAAGGCGATATCTAAGGGTAGTTTTTTCGAGAATTCGATTGTCTCGCGGATCGTTTCTTCAGTTTCACCAGGTAAGCCAATAATAAAGTAACCCCAGTTCTTAATGCCAGCTTTCTTTGCCCAACGAAGCGCCCGCTCAGCTTTGGCTGGATCGGCACCTTTATGGGCATGTTTGAGGATTTGTTCGTTACCGCTCTCGATTCCCCAGGATATCAACCAGCAACCAGCCTGTCCCATCAGCTGCAGCATTTCCTCGTCCACGAAATCAACACGGCTGTTGCACATCCACCTCAGATTAATATCCTCTGCTATCATGCGCTGGCAGAGATCAACCACCTGATCCCGGTTAACGGTGAATAAATCGGCATACATATGGATATTGTTGATGCCCAGCTTTTTCAGCTGCCAAAGTTCTTCCATGATCAGCTCTGGGGAGCGCAAACGAGTACTGTACTGGTAGGATACATGCTTGATGCAGTAAGTACAGCCAGCAGGACAACCACGACTGGTCACAATGAAGGTGAATGGACCCTTGATCATTGGCATGCGGTATTTTTGGAGCGGAAGCAGTTCATGTCTTGGGATTGGCAGATCGTTCAAGTCCTTAATGAAGGGACGCGGGGAATTAACCACGATCTCGTCCCCATCTCTCCACGCCAAACCTTTTATCCCATGCAAATCCACGCTCCCATCCTCATTAACCGCGGGTTCGTAGGATGGGTCATGTTCTGCAAATAGTGTTAAGATCTCCTCCGATCGATCACCAATCTTGCCTTCCAAATGGTCCAGCAAATCACGGATCGACAAATCGGGCTCTCCAACAAGGACATAATCCAGGCTGGGGTATGGTCGCAGAGATTCACGCGGGAGGGGTGTGACATGCGTCCCGAAGGCGATGGTTGTCGCTTCATGTGATTTGGCCAGGAAACAACCATACATATCGTTTTCCAGCGTCGGAGCCGTGACCTGAGTCAGGTAGTACTTCGGTTGAAATTTGTCGATTAGTTTTGAGAATTCCTCCCAACCCATTCGCTCCGCGTTGGCATCCACAATTATCAACTTATAGTTTGGAAGCAAAAGTGCTGCCATTTGAGCAAGAGAGACCTGCGGCCAAACCATGTTTTCCCGAGTTCTTCGCCCAACCCGATGTTGAGTCCGGATCCATAAGCCACCATCCGGAGTCGGAGGGTTGACAAGCATGATATCCACCGCTTCCTCTGATCTCGGTTTGTTCAACACCACATCTCGCACGATTTCATCCGCGCTTGGGAAGTTCGCCATGCGTAATTTTGGAATCCTGCGAGTGCCTAGGTTTTCTTTATTTTCCACTTCACTTTGAACCATTACCTGAGCTCCTACCAGCATCTACCAATAAATTATATAGCTGCCGTCAATTATGCTCCTGCTGATGACCCCATGTCTTTTTTGGTCATTGCTTCCCTTTGACTTAATTCTTCCAAAACCCTCATCAGGATCCAGGATATTATCAACTGGATACCAACCAGGATAAACATTGCACTACCTAATAGATACAACCATAGCCTGGCGATATCCCAACCATTGACACCCAAAATCGTGCTGATTCCACCCAGGGACAAACCCGCGACTAATGCACCAAGACCTATCCAACCGAAATAATGATCAAGCGAAGGATTAAAGATTGGGCGTCCAAATAATCCTTGACGAATAGGTTGCTTATAAAACAGAGATACCAGGTAATTGAAAGTACTTCCTAGAGCAAAGATGGTAATCCCGGTTATACCCGCCACCATCGCTGTGTATAAGGTAAAGACACCCCAAGGTCCGAGGGTAGTAATACCTCGCACACGAGCAACAACCAATGCTATGGCGACCGACAGCGCACAGAAAATCCCAATCAAACCAATGATTCCCAAAATCCGGACAGGATTATAAGTTAATACCGTCCAAATTATTGATTGCAGGAATAGCGATCCATCACGAAAAACACTCAGCTTCGAGCTGCCAACCCGCTCATCATAGGGGATCGGTACTTCTACCATCTGGATCCCCTCATAGACTGCGCGGGTGCTCATTACCGGCGTTAAATTCAGACCATCAGGCAGGGGATAAATCCTTTCGAGGATATTACGCCTAAATACTCGCATACCGCTGGCAGAATCGGACACCTTCTGCCGGCCAATAAGGGTTAACAATGTAGCGAAGAAATAATTGCCGACACGGCGCGTCAGCGGCATCTTGCTGTCGGTACCGGACATTCGTGAACCAATCACCAGCTCAACACCGTTCATAGCTTTCTGGCAAAGCTGGGGAAAATACTCAGGCGGATAGGTTCCATCTGCATCCAAGAAGCCTATCAATTCACCGGTCGCGTTTGAGAAACCGGTCTTTAAAGCAGCGCCATATCCCCTATTCTTCCTATGGCGGATCAAACGAACGCCGGCTATCTGGCTTGCAACTTCCGCGGTGCCATCTGCGGAGCCATCATCGACGATCAGCAGCTCTATATCCGCTACACCAGCTTCTTGTAAATCATCTTTCACTGACAATACTCGCTCGGCGATCTCAGCGATCCCATCTTCTTCGTTATATGCCGGTATGATCACGGAGAGCGTTGTCACTGCTTGCCCCCCATCTTGAGGTGGTAAATTAGTTTTTCTGTCTTGATTTCCTGCTGCTTATCTATTTCTCTGATTGGTTGGGCAGGTATCCCTCCAACCACCGTGTGGGCTGGTACGTCCTCGGTTACGACAGCCCCAGCAGCAACCACAGCTCCCTTACCAATACACACCCCATCAGTGATGATCGCTCCCGAACCCAACCAGACATCATCCTCAATCACAATCCCCTCCGCCGTGATGCCTTGATCGACAAAAGGTAGTTCTGGATCGTCAAACACATGATTGACGGCGATAATTTGGGTAAATGGTGAGGTATATACCCGGTCACCAATTTCAACCCCCCCCTGTCCTCGAATTACGCTGTACTCACCAACTAAACTATCTCGACCAATTTTTATACGGGAGTTCGGCAAATCACGAAAGTTGTAGACATTCAGGATCACCCCATACTTGATGATCGTATTATCGCCAATCTCGATCCCACCCGGACAGGCATGCAAATACACATTTTGGTCGAGATAAACCCCATACCCCAAACGGATATTATCTGCAAAAAGCAATCTCACCTTATTTTCGATGGCTGCCCATCCATCCATGTTCAGGATCACCCGGTAGACTACACCTCGCAATCCCATCCCAATCACGGTAGGCACCCAACCGAAAACAAGGTCGAGGGATTGTTCAGCTACGTAGCGCCAGAAGCTCGATGCCTGGCGACTAATATACAGGCGCAATCCATCGATCATATATGTGATTTGATAAGCCTGGACTGAAATTCAATCCAATCGGCTTAATTCGTTTCCTTTCCAGAAAAAATTTTGGGTCACCATCCCCACCGCGGATCCATTAAACCAATTTACTTTCCATCGACTGAGTATAATTACTTTTATGAATCCAGCTCTGTTTCTTGATCGGGATGGTGTGATTATTGAGAACCGGTCCAACTATGTGCGAACCTGGTCCGATGTTTCAATATATCCACAAGCTGTAAGAGCCCTGGAGAAAATTGAAGCGAGCGAGTATAAGATTTTTATCCTCACCAATCAATCTGTTGTAGGGAGGGGAATTATCTCTCACTCCACCGCAGATAAGAT
>DAOVCZ010000155.1 GCA_030669775.1 Chloroflexota bacterium
AAGAATTATTCGGTAATTAGATGTTTCAAGTATCCAGTACCTATTGAATCCATAATAGAGCAGTGAATCGCCTTCCCCTAATTGAATTTGCGGTGCAGTCATGGTGCAACCGGCATAGAAATTATTGACAATAGAGACACAATAGACACTTTTCGCCCCCATAAGTAGACACAATAGAAATGATAGACGCATATACACGGGATAGACGTTAACTGCTGGGCCTCTTTATTTTATTAATCCCTTGGATTAAAACCAAAAAATCAAACATAACTCTCGGGAATTCGGAATTCGTTAAAATAATTTGAAAATATGCGAAATTCATAATAAAATAAGAAAAACCTGCGAATATCATACTGGAATATAAGATGGATCAAATCGATCTTGATATCATTTCCTTTTTGCAATCGGATGGGCGCACACCATTCACCGATATCGCTAAAGCATTAGATATATCCGAAGGAACAGTGCGAAATCGAGTTGCGCGCCTTCTCCAAGAAAGAATTCTCCAAATTATTGGCATGGTCGATCCTTACCGGCTCGGATTCGATGCGCCAGCAGTAATCAGTGTTTCCGTTCAGCCACCTTTGCTTGAAACAGTAGCCAATACAATTTCAAATTTTCCTGAGGTCAGTTATTTGATCATGGTTTCAGGAGAATTTGATCTCCTGGTCGAAGTTCTTTGCAAAGATAGGGACCATTTAGCGAACTTCTTGAACGAGAAACTGCTTCATGTTCCAGGGATCACCAATACTCAAACTTCGATGATCTTGCACACTTATAAAATGGCATATGGGGCATTGCCGTCTTTTGATGATCAATCAAGAGACGAGTCAATAATGAGAACTGATGACAAATGAGCGTTGCTCGATGAATTAATTGTTAAGTAAATTCTCAAAGAGGTGAAAGATTTTCCCAAACAATAGCAATGTCAGGAGGAGACCGGGATGAGAAAATTGTGGATTAACGCTGAATTTGTGGATGGCGGTCGAGATCCTGGTCGGGCGATAAACCCAGCCACTGAAGAAACCATTGGTGAATACGCCCGCGGCGGATTAGTACAGACCGACCAGGCTATTCGTGCGGCAAAAGATGCCTTTCCATCCTGGCGCCGCGTCCCAGCTGGAGAACGGGCTGCCTTGCTCCATGAGGTCGCTCGCCGGTTGCGAGAAAGCCAAGAACAACTAGCTATGGAACTAAGCCTTGAAACCGGGCGTTCGATCCACAAGAACCGGGGTTATGTGGAATGGTCAGCAGAATGTTTTGATTACTATGCTGAGCTTGCTCGCCACTACCGAGGTAGAGTCATCCCTTCACCAGAAGCGAGCCAGCTCTCACTGGTCCTGAAAGTACCTTTAGGTGTGGTTGGTGCGATCATCCCTTGGAACTACCCGCTTCTTCTGTTGGTCTGGAAGCTGGCTCCCGCCCTGGCAGCAGGGAATACTGTCGTAGTAAAACCAGCCACTTACACGACCTGGGTATCTCTGGGTTACCACAGACTGTTCGAGCATTTTCCGCCTGGTGTGGTGAATTTCATCTCCGGTTCAGGAGGGGAGGTGGGGGAATACTTGGTGAAGCACCCTGATGTACGTATGATCGCCTTTACAGGCAGCACAGAAGTTGGTCAGCATATCATGCGTTTGGCGGCAGATGACATGAAACATATCCACCTTGAATTGGGTGGCAAAGATCCATTGATTGTGTGCGCTGACTGCGATCTGGAAGGGGCGGTTGGCGCTGCAGTATGGGCAGGTTTCCTCAATGCTGGACAGGTATGCACCTCCGTGGAGAGAGTCTATGTTGACCGTGAGGTCTATGATCCCTTCTTGGATGGCGTTGTTGCATTAACCAATAAATTAGTTGTAGGACCAGGAACTGATCCGGAGAGCGAAGTCACACCGATGATCCGTCCCAACGAGCGGGAGAAAGTGGCGCAACAAGTCCAGGAAGCCCAATCAAAAGGTGCATTAATTCACACCGGTGGTCGCATTCCGGTTGACAAAACTAAAGGTTTTTATTACGAACCAACTGTGCTCTCCCAGGTGACTGAAGAAATGCTTGTCATGCAGGAGGAGACCTTTGGTCCGGTATTGCCAGTCGTACCAGTAATGGATTTTGAGGAAGCACTGCTGCGTTCAAATCATTCACAATATGGTCTGGGGGCGACCTTGTTCACCAGTGATCCTAAAAAGGTGAAGAGATATATGGAAGAAATTGAAGCTGGGAATGTCTGGGTAAACGATCCACTTGTCGATAACTTGGCCGGACCATTTGGGGGAATGAAACGTTCCGGTATTGGCCGTGAGCTCGGACAAGAGGGATTTGAAGAATTCTTCGAAACCAAGCATGTCCATTGGGAGATCAATGGTGGTATGAAGCCCTGGTGGTTCCCTTGGGATAAGTGAGCCAGGCAGAATACTGATCCATATTTGAAAAGATTCCTGGGAAATTAAAAGACCGAAATAGGAGGCGAAATCATGCGTATCACAGTAATAGGCGGGGCAGGGAAGATGGCTTGCATAGGTGTCCAATACCTTGCACACGATCAGCGAGTGGATGAGGTGGTAATCGCTGATCTCGATCTCGATCAAGCTGGGGTGGTTGCAGATTACATCAAGAGTCCCAAAGTCAAAATCAGTCAGGTGGATGTGAACGACCATGAGGGGATGGTTGAAGTACTCAAGGGCTCGGATGCGTGCTTCAATGGAACTGTTTACTACACGAATCTCCCAGTGATGGAAGCGTGTTTGGAAGCGGGAGTTCACTATACGGATATGGGTGGATTGTTTTTCACGACCCGTAAGCAGCTGGAATTAAGTGATCGTTTTGCTGAAGCTGGGTTGAGCGCTGTCTTGGGGATGGGATCTGCACCAGGAGTTCCAAACCTGCAAACTCGATACATCGCTGACCGGTTGGATACCATTGAAAGCATCAAAATATATGATGGCATAATGCCTCCTCCAACGGATGATCCCAAGTTTACTTACGCGGTTCCGACAATTGTGGATGAGCTGATTATGGAACCCATGGTGTACAAGGATGGGGATTTCAAAGCCATGGAATCACTCAGTGAATTTGAAGATTATTGGTTTACCCAACCGATTGGTCTGTTGCCCATGCATCTTTCACTGCACTCGGAAGTAGCCACACTTCCTTTGACATTTAAGGATAAAGGGGTAAAAGAATGCTTCTTTAAGATTAATTACTGGGGAATGTCAAAGGTAGTTGTGGAGAAAATTCGCGTGCTGGCAGATTTCGGTTTTGGCGGCACCGAAGCTATCGAAGTTAAAGGTATATCTATCATTCCGCGTGATATGATGGTGAAACTGCTTGCTGGATACGTTCCACCGATCACTGATTTTCTCGCTCCTCCAAAGAACGAACCTCCCGATTGGGTGAAAGAGATTGTCACGGAGGTGCAAGGAACCAAGGATGGTCAAGAGATTACTTATCGATTGGGCACTTTAACTTGTAAGGGTGCACTTCCCACTGGTATCGCGCCAGCCATCACTGCAGTATGGCTGGCAGAAGGACGCGTCGAACCAGGGGTTTATCCTCCAGAAGTTGCTCTCGATCCACTGCCATTCTTCAAGGAGTTAGAGGAGCAACAAATCTACACTCAGGTAACAATAACTCAGAAGCTATGAAAGGGCCCAATATGGCAAAAACATCGAGCACAATATTAAATTACATTGGAGGAGATTGGCGAGCGTCAAGTTCTGGCGATGTTTTGGAAGTAGTAAATCCAGCAACAGCGAAAACGATCAGCACAGTTCCTCTATCAACTCCACAAGAGGTCGATCAGGCTGTTCAGGAGGCAAACCTGGCTTTCGATAGTTGGAAACGGGTGCCTCCTGCGAATCGCATCCAATATTTATTTCGTTTGAAAGATTTACTGGAACAACATTTTGATGACCTGGCTTGCACAATAACCATTGAAAATGGAAAAACATTAAAAGAAGCCCAGGGGGAAATACGCCGGGCGATCGAAAATGTGGAAGTGGCTTGCGGTATCCCGACCATGATGCAGGGAGGAATCCTGGAAGATATTGCCCCGGGTATAGATGAATATATGCTCCGCCAATCCATTGGTGTGTGTGCCATCATTTCACCGTTTAATTTCCCAGGGATGATCCCTTTCTGGTTCCTGCCATATGCCTTAGCTTGTGGTAACCCTGTGATTGTCAAGCCTTCTGAACGGACACCACTGACGATGCAGAAGCTGTTTCATTTACTTGAAGAGGCTGGATTCGAGAAGGGAGTTGTTAATCTGGTCAATGGTGGACCGGAAACGGTCAACGCTCTTCTCGATCATCCAGGTGTCCGCGCAATTAGCTTCGTTGGTTCTACACCTGTTGCAAAACATGTGTACAGCCGGGCGGCGAAGAATGGTAAAAGAGTCCAGGCGCAGGGCGGAGCGAAGAATCCTATCCTGATTCTGCCGGATGCAGACCCTGAAAAGACAACTCAAATCGTGACTGATAGCGTCTTCGGCAATGCGGGACAGCGCTGCCTGGCTGCCTCATTGGTCGTTATTGTGGGAGATGAGACCAAAAAATTATTCGTTCCGGCATTGATTGAGGCAGCCAATGATCGCACTGTAGGTTATGGTCTGGAAGAGGGCATCGAAATGGGCCCGGTGATTACCCCACAAAGTAAAGAGCGGATTACAGGGTTGATTCAGAAAGGTGTTGATGAAGGCGCTGATCTCCTGGTTGATGGACGTAAAACCGAAATTAAAGGTTATGAGGGTGGAAATTTTTTGCGCCCAACCATCCTGGAGAATGTAGCCCTGGATGGTGAAGTTGTTCAAACCGAGATCTTCGGTCCTGTTATGGGACTTGTCCATGTTCAGGACATCAATGAAGCGATCGCCTTTGTCAACCAGGGGACATACGGCAACATGGCATGTTTATTCACAACCAATGGCGCTGCAGCCCGCAAGTTTCGCAACCAGGCTGAAGCTGGAAATATCGGCATCAATATCGGTGTCGCCGCGCCGATGGCTTTTTTCCCCTTCAGTGGCTGGAAAGATAGTTTTTTTGGCACTCTCCATGGACAAAGTAATCACGCAGTTGAGTTCTACACACAAACTAAAGTTGTTGTTGAACGCTGGCCCCGGGAATGGTCAAGGAAATTCTGAGACTGAAAGGAAAGCGACATGCCATTCGGATACAATGGAAAAATACTTCATGTAAATCTGGCTAGCGGCACACTC
>DAOVCZ010000287.1 GCA_030669775.1 Chloroflexota bacterium
CAGTGAAACGTAGATTGCAGCTGAAAGACCAACCTGAAGAATGGATCGCCCTGCCCGATGTAATATGATCCAAGGATTTGATTTCACCGATCCACCAGCGCTTGTCGTACATGCCGATTGGAGCATCAACCCAGATAAGCGCTGGCTGGCCAGTGCCGAATTCACAGGGGACCATTATCTGGTTCACACCATAGAGTTGGTCGGCGATTTATCGAATTTCCTTAACCGGATTGTAAACTGGGCAGGTGCTGGGGGATGTGTTCTGATCGGCTTCGATTACCCAATCGGTCTTCCTTATACCTATGCGCAATTAACTGGGATCTCCGATTTCTGCTCCGCTTTATCTGTTTTCGGAAAAGATGAGTGGCGCAGGTTTTACGATGTCGCCGAATCTGCCGACCAAATCTCTCTTCTGCGCCCATTCTATCCCTACCGCCCCGGGGGAACTCACCGCCAATTCCTGCTCAACAAACTTGGGATTGGTTCGATCGATGAGCTCCTCAGGACGTGTGAAAAAGCACCTCCTTTGCAGCGCCCAGCAGCGCCGTTATTCTGGACGCTAGGTGCTCAGCAAGTTGGAAAAGCCGCCATCAATGGCTGGCAGAATGTGCTCGCTCCTGGTCTTAAAGATCCAAACCTAGACCTGGTAATCTGGCCCTTCTCGGGAAGGATGGCTGAACTGGTCAGGCCGGGGAAGGTAATTGTCGCTGAGACCTATCCTGCTGAGTTTACCCATCAATTAGGTCTGGTCAGTCCGCATAAAAGGTTCAGCAAGCGGCGACAGAGCGATCGGGTTTTCGCCGTTGAAAGGCTGATCAAACAGGCAGATAATACAGGGATGCAAATTAATCCTGAATTGGAGCGGAGCTTGGTGGAAGGTTTTGGGGTTTCCCCGACTGGAGAAGATCGTTTCGATGCTGTGGTCGGATTAGTTGGCATGCTTCAGATTATCAGCGGTGTACGATATTTTTCAGAACATGAGACCGAAAAAATTCGGGAAATTGAAGGCTGGATCTTTGGACTCGCATCCGAGAAGATTATTGTATAATCACTATATGAAATCCAATTTTCAGGTTGGTGGACAGAGGGTCACAAATTTAGTGGTAAAGAATGGTTCTAATCAACCCGGGCAACATAACGATTTACCTTTTCCTTATCTAGCTCCATCCAGAAATCAATCCATTTACCTCTCTAATATGCCTGCCGATAAATGCTATCACTTGCAATCATCTCAGCTTATTGCTCCCACTAATGCTTAAGGAAGGTGATTATGCTAAACCAGACCATCGACCACGATAAGATCAACACAATTGAACGGCATTTTCTTGATGAGCAGCAGAGCCATCCGGAAGCAACTGGTATCTTAACCTCATTGCTATATGATATCGCCCTGGCAGGCAAGGTCATCGCCAGCCAAACCTCGCGAGGCGGTTTGGCGGAAATCCTGGGGAAGACTGGCACAACCAATATCCAGGGTGAAGAGGTGATGAAACTCGACGAGCTGGCTGACCGCATGATCTACCGACTTAATGATCATACCGGTCGCCTGGCAGTGATGGCATCCGAGGAACAAGAGGACATACTGCCAATATCCACTCGTTATCCAATCGGAAAATACGTCCTGCTCTACGATCCCCTGGATGGGTCCTCCAATATTAATTACAACGTCAGCATTGGTACAATATTCGCAATTTACAACCGGATAAGTGAAAATGGTCCAGGAACACTCGAAGACTGCCTGCAGAAAGGTCGCAACCTGGTCGCAGCGAGTTATCTGGTCTATGGCGCCAGCACGATGCTGGTTTACACCGCTGGTATGGGTGTGCATGGTTTCACCCTTGATCCGATTGTCGGTGAGTTCCTGCTAACCCACCCCAATATCCGCGTTCCTGAAAAACCCAAGTACTACAGTGTCAACCAGGGATATGAGAAGTACTGGAGTGAAGGCATTCGCCGTTTTACTAAATACCTGCAAGGGGATGAACCCGATGCTTATGGAAACTACCGCAAAGGAATTTCCTTGCGCTACATCGGTTCAATGGTGGCAGATTTTCACCGCAACTTGCTGGGAGGAGGTGTGTTTTACTATCCTGCAGATACAAAAGACCCCAGGTATACCAGCGGTAAGCTGAGATTGTGTTATGAAGGTGCACCACTAGCCTTTATCACCGAGCAGGCAGGCGGCACCAGTTCGAATGGCAGCCAGAACCTGCTTGACCTTCAACCTGATTCACTTCACCAGCGTACACCCATGTTCATCGGCAATCGCGATTTGGTCGAAACAGCAGAAGAATTTATCCGCATTTATGATAACCAAGAGTAGTTAATGATCGAAACAGCCATATTTCTTGAAGGGCAAAATGGTCTCACCTGGTCGCGGTGGCAGCGAATAGCCACCGCAGTTGAGGATCTTGGTTTTGTTGGACTTTACCGGTCTGATCACTTCACCAATCCCAGCCCACCTGATAAGGAGTCCCTCGAATTATGGGTATCCCTAACCTGGTTAGCGAGTCACACAAAGCGCATCGAATTTGGTCCCTTGGTCTCACCAATTTCCTTCCGCAACCCGGCCTTTACCGCAAGGATGGCAGCTGCGGTCGACGATCTGTCAGGTGGCCGGTTGGTATTGGGATTGGGGGCCGGCTGGCAGGAGCGTGAAC
>DAOVCZ010000018.1 GCA_030669775.1 Chloroflexota bacterium
CAGTGCAGCCAGATGCAGCGGCTCGCGTCCATCAATCCGTTCCTCGATCAATCTCACCACACGCGCCAGTGATTTCTTGCGCGTGCGAACTCGTTCTATCGATTCAACTGCTCCCTCACGGATCTCCAGGATCGGTTTAAAGTTCATGGCCGTACCCAGAAATTTAGCTCCTCCTCCGATGCGCCCTCCACGGTGAAGGTACTCCAGCGTGTCCACTGCGAAAACCACCCCGGTCATGGGTTTAGCTTTTTCTACAACTTCTTTACACTCCGCCAGAGTTGCTCCCTCTTTGGCCGCCCGGGCAGCCATCAGTGCCTGCCACCCTAAACCCATCACTATTGATTCTGAATCAAACACTTCGATCGCTGCACCGGGGTACATATCCTTGACTTGGTTGGCTGATTCAACCGTCCCAGATAATTTAGGAGAAATCAACACCGCCAGAATATCATACCCATCATCTAATAATTTCCCAAAAATCTTTTGAAATGAGGCCGGCGTAACCTGTGAGGTAGTTGGGTGGATCGGGTCTGTCTCTAAGCGATCATAAAACTCACTGGGTTGGATGTCGACCCTGTCCTCCAGTGTCTCTTCACCAAAGATCAGCACCAGCGGCGCCTCCCACAACGGATACTGCTCCATGATGTCGTTGGGGATATTGGCCGTGCTGTCCGTCACAATCGCGACTTTTGACATAATAAGTGTCTCCTTACAATTTAATAGGAAGAATTATGAAGGATAAATACATCTCCGTAGTATATTTAACCCCCTGGGGTAAGAGAAGTTACTCGAGGTAAATCGGGCTGAATTTTTGATATAAACTCGGGTACAAGGAATATCAGCAACATTGTCGGGAACGGCAGCTTGAGGGTGATAAAAATACGCTAAAAGGATGACCACTTTGGTTGCCTGTGTTTTATACTATTTCAACGCATTCACCTGCATTTCGATTTTCTCTTCTTTTTTTTAACTCAAAAATCGCCGCTCCTCCGGTAAACTTCCTTGTCTCATATACTTCCCGAAATTATTGCGGGGTCTCTTAATTCCCTCCAGCCTCCCGCACCTCTTGACCATTCCCCTCTCCCACAGTACAATGCACTGCTACATAAAGCCAGTATCGTAAGGTTGATTTTAAGTGTTTGAGAATCTCACCGACAGATTGAATGGAGTCTTCAAGCAGCTCAGTCGGCGCGGTAAGCTCTCTGAGAGCGATGTCGACGCCGCGATGCGCGAGGTGCGCCTGGCCCTGCTGGAAGCCGATGTGCATTACAGCGTGGTCAAGGATTTCATTGCTCGCGTTCGTGAACGCGCTGTTGGACATGAAGTCTCAAAAGCACTCAACCCTGCCCAACAAGTGATCAAGATCGTCAACGAAGAGCTGATCGCAACCTTGGGAGAACCGGAACGTCTCAACCTGAGCGGACCCAAACCAAGGCTGATCATGCTGGTTGGTCTACAGGGATCGGGTAAGACAACTGCCGCTGGAAAGCTGGCTCGCCTGCTGCGATCTCAGGGGGAACGAGTGTTGCTCGTAGCTGCGGACCCTTACCGTCCAGCCGCGGTGACTCAGCTGGAAACCCTTGGTGAGAGCTTGAGCGTACCTGTCTTCTCGGAAGCAGGAGTAGCTCCACCAGAGTTGACGGTCCATGCTCTCCAGAAAGGCGAGCTCGGCGGTTTTACCGTCCTTATCCTGGACACTGCTGGTCGTTCTCAGCTGGATGATCAGTTGATGGACGAATTGCAGGCGATCACCAGCCGTGTAGAACCTGCGGAGGTGCTCCTGGTAGTTGATGCTATGATCGGCCAGGAGGCGGTCAATATCGCCACAGGCTTCCATGATTCTGTCCCACTGACAGGTCTGGTGCTCGCCAAGATCGACGGCGATGCGCGCGGTGGAGCTGCAATATCGATCCGTTCTGTTACCGGAGTGCCGATTAAATTCCTCGGCACAGGTGAAGGTCTGGAAGCGATCGAGGTCTTTGACCCCGACCGGCTTTCATCTCGTATCTTGGGTATGGGTGACGTGCTGGGCTTGATCGAACGAGCGGAAGCTACCTTCGACGAGCAAACCGCCCGCGAGCAAGCGGAACGGATGATCTCGGGCGATTTTACCCTCGAAGATTTTGCGGATCAGCTGCGTCAGGTGCGCAGTATGGGATCGATTGGTCAGTTACTGGGTATGTTGCCCGGCGGCATGGGTCAAATTGCTAACCAGGTTGACCCGCAAGAAGCTGAGAAACAGCTCAAAAAAACTGAAGCGATTATCAGTTCCATGACACCTGGCGAGCGGAGAAAGCCAAAGATTCTCAATGCCAGCCGCCGCAGACGGATCGCCCGGGGTTCTGGCACCGAAGTACAAGATGTCAACCGCCTGCTCAAGCAATTTAAGCAGGCTCAACGCATGTTTAAGAGTTTGAGTAAGTCCGGAATGCGCGGCATGCCTCGCATTTTCGGTTAAAATAATCCTTATTGAGAGGCACCTATAGCTGTCAGGCTATAGTTTATTGCTCGCTGAGCTGCACCGGAGTTTCTGCGTGCCCTTCCACGCACCCCTCTGCCCCGGTCGTTTGCCCGGCAGAAAAATTGATGTTGATAATTGAAGGAGATTGAAATCTATGGTTCGTATTCGTTTACGCCGTGTTGGTGGAAAGAAGCAGCCCAGTTTCCGCATTGTCGCTGCCGATAAAGAGAGTCCCCGTGATGGTCGCTTTCTGGAAATTCTGGGTTACTATAACCCACGAACGGAGCCAGCAACCTTACAAATGAAAGAAGACCGTATTTATGATTGGATGAGCAAAGGTGCTCAGCCCAGTGATTCGGTGAAGAAGCTGTTTCGTTCAGCTGGTTTATTGGATAGATTTGCCCGTTTCAAGGAGGGTGAATCGATCGAAGTGCTGCTTGAAGAAGCTGAAGTAGCCGCTCAGGCGCGTGCTGGCAGCCCAAAGACCACTGGAGCTTCACCAACCAAGAAATCCAAACCTGAAGAGAAAGCAAAAGTTGAACCTGAACCCGAAGTTGAGGCCAAGACTGAAACTGAAGTAGAAGCTGCAGTTGAACCGGAAGTAGAAGCTGAAACGGAAGTTGAGCCGGAAGAGAAAGCTGAAGAAGAACCTGAAGCAGAAGCTGAGCCGGAAGAGGAAGCTGAAGAAGAACTTGAAGCAGAAGCCGATGTTGAGGCAGAAGCCGAAACGGAAGCTGAGCCGGAAGAGGAAGCTGCAGTTGAACCGGAAGTAGAAGCCGAAACGGAAGCTGAGCCGGAAGAGGAAGCTGAAGAAGAACCTGAAGTAGAAGCTGAACCGGAAGAGGAAGCTGAAGAAGAACTTGAAGCAGAAGCTGAAGCCGATGTTGAGGCGGAAGTTGAAACGGAAGCTGAACCGGAAGGGGAAACCGAAGAAGAACCTGAAGCTGAAGCTGAGCCTGACGTCGAAACTGAAACGGAAGAGGAAGCTAAATCGGAGTCTGAAGCTGGGGAATAGCGGTCAGTTAAGTTAGCAAATTCGTCGACCTTAAGCGGATAATCGGAGGTAAGTTGTGCAAGATTTAATCGAATACATCGCCCTTTCCTTAGTGGATGACCCACTTCAGGTTCGTGTGAGTCAGTATCGACATGGCCCCAATGTTGAATTACATTTACAGGTAGCTAAGGAAGATATGGGTCGGGTGATCGGAAAGCACGGTCGTGTCGCTAATTCAATGCGCAATTTATTGAGGGTTGCCGCTGCTCGGGAGGGTAAACGGGCTTCGCTGGATATCATGGAACCGGAATGAAATCCATGCCATTTCCTATGCAACAAGATAGTGATTCAGGCTCGCCGACCCCCGGCGAGCCTGAATTCTTGGTGGTCGGTAAATTAGGAAAACCACACGGTCTTCATGGTGAGATCGTGATGGATGTATACACCGATTTCCCTGAACGGTTGCAACAAGGCGTAACAGTCCTTGTTGGCCCACAATTCCTGCCGCTGCAGATAATCAAGCGTCGCCCTCACGCTCGAGGTTTGTTGCTGACTATTGATGGCTACCAGACCCGGGAAGGGGTTGCTGAACTTCGCAACCAACTTGTGTATGTCCGCACCGCTGATCGACCACAATTGGAGGCGGGGGAGTATTACCACCACCAATTGCTGGGATTACAGGTGATCGATGAAGAAGGCCGGTTATTGGGATCGATCGAGCGGATTCTTGAGACTGGTGCTAACGATGTTTATGTGGTCAATGATGAATCTGGGGCTGAACTTCTTGTGCCAGCAATTGAGTCGGTGATATTGAAGATCGACTTGGATAACAATCAGATGCTTATTCACCTGCTCCCAGGTCTTCTGCCGCAGGAAAGCTCTGCTTGACAGTGGAGAAAGTCCTGTGGTATTCTTTTCGCCATGTTTCTGTATTAAATGAAGGGATTTACCTTCTTATAGGAGATTTTGGGTGAGTGAACCCCGCCAATATTGGGTGGCATTTTCTCTGGTCAAAGGCATTGGCGCTGTCCGCTTCCAGGCACTATTAAATTTTTTTGGCGATCCGCAAATTGCCTGGGGTGCCCCCACTGAGGCTTTGAGGCAGGCTGGCCTCAGCGAAAAGGTCATCGAAAATGTGGTGGAGCTGCGTTCCGCGATCAACTTGGATCAGGTCTGGGAACAGCTCGAAGCGAAGGGAATCACCGTTCTGATTCAAACGGATGAGAACTATCCCCGTCGCCTGCAGGAGCTTGAACAACCTCCACCTGTCCTTTACATGCTTGGAGAGCTCACCTCAGAAGATGAATGGGCCGTAGCGGTGGTAGGAACCAGGCGTGTGACGGCCTATGGGAGGCAGGTTGCCGAAGATATCGCCGGTACATTGGCGAGAAATGGCATCAGCGTGATCAGCGGGTTAGCCCGTGGAATCGATTCGATTTCACATCAGGCAGCGCTTCATGCAGGAGGACGAACGATTGCAGTTATGGGTAGTGGTCTTGATCGCATATATCCTCCTGAAAATAGGCGCCTCGCTGAGCAGATAGCCGCCCATGGAGCTCTAATCAGCGATTACCCACCGGGTACGCCTCCCGAGGGTTCCAATTTCCCACCGCGTAATCGCTTGATATCTGGTCTGTCACTGGCTGTGGTAATTGTCGAAGCAGGTCAGACAAGTGGTGCATTGATCACAGCAGCTTTTGCTGCTGATCAGGGTCGTGAGGTATTTGCTGTCCCGGGAAACATCACCTCTCCTGGGAGCAAGGGGACCAATCGCCTTATCCGAGACGGCGCTCAGCCTTTGCTGCATCCTGAGCAAGTTTTGGAAGCGCTGGAATTGACTATGGTCGCCGAGCAGCGTACTGCTCGTGTTCTCCTGCCAGCCGACGCAGTTGAAGCACAGCTCTTCGAGGCTTTGGGACGAGAGCCTTTGCATATTGACGAAATTCGCTCCCGCACTGATTTACCAATTGAGAAAGTGACGGCCACATTGGCGCTCATGGAGCTCAAAGGGATGGTGCGCCAGGTAGGTGGCATGCAGTACATCACTCTGCGAGAGGAAAAAGAGGCATATCGGGACAATGATAAAATTGCTAGTTGATTTCTGCCAGTAGGAAGCACTGGCAGAGGAGATAGAATGTCAGAGAATTATTATGCGGTGATCATGGCTGGCGGTGGGGGGACCCGCTTGTGGCCTCTCTCTCGTCAGTCACAACCGAAACAGATGCTGCGTCTGTTCGATGACCGCAGCTTGTTTCAAATCGCCGTTCAGCGTTTGGCTGGTATTTTTCCCCCCGACCGGATCCTGGTTGTCACCGTCGCTGATCAGGCTGTTGAATTGCATCAACAAGCCCCTGAGATCCCATCTGAGAATATCCTTATTGAACCCAAACCTCGCGGCACCGCTTCCGTTATCGGCTTGGCGGGCATTGTTTTACAAGAAAGGGACCCACAAGCGCTGATGGCTGTGCTCACCTCGGATCATTTCATTGGCAATGTGGATAAATTCCAGCGCATCTTACGGTCTGCGTTGCTTGTTGCCCAAGCTGGCTATTTAGTTACCCTGGGTATTGAGCCGACTCATCCGGCAACTGGCTATGGTTATGTTCAGCGAGGAGAATCTATCGGCATTTATCACGGATTGAACGCTTACCGTGTGCTTCGGTTTAAAGAAAAACCAGATGAAACCCAGGCCATTGAAATGCTTGCTTCTGGTGACCATGCCTGGAACTCAGGCATGTTTGTTTGGCAGGTCAACCAGATTATGGAGGAGTTCGCTCGCCAGATGCCTGACCTTACAACCAGACTGAAAAAAATTTCTCAAGCCTGGAATACACAAGACCGTGAAATTGTCTTGGAACAGGAATGGTCTACGATCAAGACGGAGACCATTGATTATGGGATCATGGAAGGTGCACGAAGGGTCGCTGTTATTCCAGCGGAGGGGCTCAATTGGAGCGATGTCGGTAGTTGGGATACACTATTCGATGTTCTCACCCCCGATCAAGCTGGAAACATCGTTCTTGGGGGTCAGTATGTTGGCTTAGGGACTAGCGATTCTCTGGTTTATAACAACCAGGAGGACCGCCTGGTTGTCACCATAGGGATTGAGAATTTGATTGTTGTAGATACTGGTGATGTATTGCTAGTGTGCCGTAAAGATGAAGCTCAAAAGGTAAGACAAGTAGTTAGTCAGCTTCGAGCTGCTGGAGAGAAATTTATTTAAAGTGAGGTATGCATTTTGGAAGCTTATTGTGTAAAGTGTAAAACAAAACGGGAGATGGTAAACCCTCAGCCAGAATTTACGTCCAACGCTACTCCGGGTACTCGCGGAACCTGTCCGGTTTGCGAGACCACACTTTTCCGGATGGGGCGTACTCCAGCTCATGAAGGAATGACGCCTCCTGAAAAAGTCAAGAACACTCGCAAGAAGAAGCGTAAAGGTAAGCTGGTGATTGTCGAATCCCCAGCTAAAGCGCGTACAGTTGGAAATTTTCTCGGGAAGGGCTATACAGTGGAAGCTTCGGTTGGGCATGTGCGAGACCTGCTGCGCTCCCAGATATCGGTTGATGTAGAAAACAATTTCACTCCTAAGTACCGGGTTCCAAATGAGAAACGTCCGGTGGTTAAGGATCTCAAGAAGCTCGCCAAGAGTGCTGCTGAGGTTTACCTGGCCACTGACCCCGATCGCGAAGGAGAGGCTATAGCCTGGCATCTGCAAGAGGCGGTCGAGCTCGATCCCGAAATCACCCAGCGAGTGATTTTCCACGAAATTACTGAACCTGCGATCGCTGAAGCCTTTGATCATCCAAGGGAAATCAATATGGATCTGGTGGATGCCCAACAGGCTCGGCGCATACTTGACCGCTTAGTTGGCTACAACCTCAGTCCCTTATTATGGCGAAAAGTTCGCAGCCGTTTATCCGCAGGGCGGGTGCAGTCGGTTGCTTTGCGATTGATCGTTGAGAGGGAACGCGAAATTGAGGCTTTCATTCCACAGGAATATTGGACAATTGAGGCTGAATTCCAGCCTGAGGGTACCCAGGATTCTTTCATAGCCAAATTGGCTCGCGTTGATAAGGAAGAACCAACTCTCGAAACAGAAGAGAGTGTGCAGCCAATCTTGAGCGATATGGAGCTGGGTGAATATGAAATCACAAAGATCAAGCCTGGAGAACGTAAGCGCAAACCATTGCCACCTTTCATCACCAGCACCCTCCAGCAAGAAGCCTCCCGCCGGCTTGGCTTCAGCGCGCGACGGACGATGGCCCTTGCCCAACAACTCTATGAGGGAATTGATGTTGGAAATGGTGGATTGGTGGGTTTGATCACTTATATGCGCAGCGATTCAACCAATGTATCGCAGTTAGCTCAAAAAGAGGCCTCCAAGTTCATCGCCCAACAATACGGAGAGAAATTCCTGCCGGCTAAAACCCCTGTCTACCGCAAAAAACCCCGTGGAGCCCAGGAGGCGCACGAGGCGATCCGGCCCACCTCGGTTATGCGGCAACCAGGAAACATCAAAGATTATCTCACTCGCGATCAACACCGTCTATATCGTTTGATCTGGCAGCGGTTTGTCGCTTCCCAGATGGCAGCGGCGATTTATGATACTTTAGCTGTCGAAGTGATTGGGAACACAACAAATCACGAATATCTCCTGCGCGCCTCAGGTTCCTCCATCCGCTTCCAAGGGTTCTTGATCGTGTATGAAAGCGCCAGGGTTGAAGATAAGACGTTTGCGGAGGATGTGGATGTTCGCATCCCCAACAGTATTGAAGAAGGTCAATCTCAGAAGCTGTTGGAGCTGATACCAGAGCAACATTTCACCCAACCTCCGCCTCGTTTCAGTGAAGCTTCACTGGTTCGAACCTTGGAGGAAAATGGCATTGGTCGCCCATCAACTTATGCGCCCATCCTGGGGACCATCCAGCAGCGTGGTTATGTCTACCGTGAAAACAGACGCCTGTTTCCCACAGAAACCGGAATCTTGGTAAATGACTTACTGGTCGAGCATTTCCCGGACGTGATTGAGGTTGGATTCACAGCACGCATGGAGGCAGAACTCGATCGCATCGCCTCAGGTGATGAGCAGTGGGTGAATGTGATCAAAGAATTCTATGGCCCGTTTGAACAGGATGTAAAAATCGCCGAAGAGAAGATACCCGAGATGAAAGTTGAACTCGAACCAATAGGTCGGGCTTGCCCGAAATGTGGTCATGACCTGGTGTTTCGCTGGGGACGATATGGGAAGTTCATCAGCTGCAGCAATTTTCCCGAATGCCGCCATACCGAACCTTGGCTGCATAAGATCGGTGTCACCTGCCCATTAGATGGTGGTGAAGTGGTCGAACGGAAAACTCGCAAGGGTCGCACATTCTATGGTTGTTCAAATTACCCGGAGTGTGATTTCACTTCCTGGAAAAAACCATTGGCCAATCCATGCCCTCAATGTGGTGGTCTGCTAGTAGTAGCCAACAAGAATCACGCACAGTGTACCCAGTGCGAAGAACAATTTTCTCTTGACCAGGTTTCCGTTGAGGAAGCTTCAGCAAATTGAACGTTCCGGCATGAGTCTTGCACCATTATGCGATGAAGATTTCCGCACTTTTGTGCTAAAATTTAATCTATACTGAAATTTTAAGAATTCATCGGAGAGAGGAAAATGGATGACATCCGTGAGCAACTCAACAAACCACTTTGGATCGGGATCATCAGCTTCATTGTCGGTCTATTAATTGGATTGGTCGTATTAGGTTGGTGGCTATGGCCTGTGCAATGGACAGATGCGGGACCCAGCGATTTGCGTCCTGAATTTCAGGAAACTTACCTGCGTATGGCGATCGATTCCTATACTCTTAACCAAGATGCGGCTATCGCCCAACAGCGAATCGCCGAAGTTGGTGAGAACTCCGCAGAAATCCTGGCGAACATCGCTGCCGATCCGGGTACACAGAATACAGATTCGATTCAGGCGTTTATCCTTTTCTCAGGTACCGAACCTTCTGAGGAAGTTGCTCCTGCCCCTGAAGAGACAACCAGCCAGGCGCGTAGTTGGCTTCCCTGGTTATGCTTGATTACACTGTTGTTAGCAGGAGCTCTGGTAACTGTTTTCCTGTTCCGGAATCGATCATTCAGTTTCAGTCTTCCTTCAACCCGCAAGGAAGCCCCACCGGAGGCTGAATATCCGGAATACACAGCGGCTGAGGAAGAACCACCGCTAGCCCAATTCATGACAACCTACCAGATTGGAAACGATCTCTTTGATGATTCATTTAGTATCGACTCGCCTGCAGGGGAGTTCCTGGGTGAATGCGGTGTGGGTATTTCTGAGACGATCGGTGTTGGTGACCCAAAGAAGGTCACTGCTTTCGAAGTTTGGCTGTTTGACAAGAATGATATTCAAACCGTTACCACCGTTTTGATGAGCCAGAATACATTTGCCGATGATGCTACCCGCCAGCGCTTATCTGCAAAGGGCGAACCAGTCCAGGCAGAACCCAGCCGGGAAATGGTCCTGGAGACAGCCACCCTGCGCCTGGAAGCTCGAGTTGTCGATATGTCTTACGGCTCTGGAGCATTACCACCTGAAAGCTTCTTTGACCGGATAACTCTCGAGTTGGTCGCCTGGCCAAAGGGATAGATAATTCTTTACATGAATATAAAAAGCAGTGAACCTTAGGTTCACTGCTTTTGTTGTTAATCATAAATCTACGATCATTCAATCTTTATTATCTTCAAGCGAACCTGACCAGCAGGTGTTTCGGCAATAACCTCTTTGCCTTCCTGACCGCCGAGTAGTGCTGCGCCAAAGGGTGATTCATTTGATATACGCCCATTTTTTGGATCAGCTTCCTTTGCACCTACTAAATAGTATCTCTCAGGAGGGTAGTCAGCCTCTTGAATAGTGACCTGAGAGCCAATCGTCACAACGCCGTGACTGCCATCCATCTCTTCGATGATCACCGTGTTCCTTAATACGTATTCCAGTTCCTGTATCTTACCCTCAAGGAATGCCTGGTACTCTTTGGCTGCGTGGTAGTCCGCGTTTTCGGATAAATCTCCCATTTGGATGGCAGATCGCAAGCGTTTGGCCAGCTCATCTCTTTCGGGGCCTTTCAACCGTTCGAGTTCTTCGCGTAGGCTTTTTGCACCTTCATAAGTTAAATATTGTTCATCACCCATCAGTTTTCTCCAAGGGGCGTATTATACCGTGAAAAAAGAATCATGAACACACCCCGTCTCCAGTAAACTAAGTTAAAGATGTTCAAAAATTACGGCAAAGAGGATGGATCAAAAAGCTTGCTGTGCTCTTGTAAAGCGAAACGATCGGTCATCCCTGCAATGTAATCACATATCGTGCGTTCCAAGCCGCGAGATTCAATGAAACCTTGTACATGTTGGGGTAGCATGGCGGGCTCTGATTGATAGGCTTTAAACAGGTCGGTGATGATGCGTTCTGCTTTAACCGCCATGCGCACTACCCGGTTATGCCGGTACATGTTTGCATAAAGGAAATCCTTCATCTGGCGGTTGCGCCGGTGCATGTCCTCACTGAACCCGATCACATTAAATTGTAGTTGCTGTAATTCCTCAACCGAGCGCACACTGTTCTCCCGCAGACATTGAACGGTTGCATTAACCAGATCGGTCACTTCCAGACCAATTAAACGTCGGATCAGACGGTGGCGGGAAAGATCATCCAATTGCCCACCGCGCCAACCAATACTCTTAACCAAGATTTCCCATAAAGTAATCCCCTCCAGCATCTGGGGCGTGATCATGCCTGACCTTAAACCATCGTCCAGGTCGTGGGCTGTATAAGCCAGTTCATCCGCTGCGTTCGCAATTTGGGCTTCCAAATGACCGCGTAAATCAGGGTTGTAATCGGAGGCGTCGGCTATGTCGTATTCTGATTCGTGCTTTACGATACCTTCGCGTACTTCCCAGGTAAGGTTTAAACCTGGAAATTCTGGATATCTCTCCTCGAGCTCAGTGACAATGCGCAGTGATTGTTTATTATGATCGAAACCACCATAATCTTTCATCAAGCGACCCAGAGCTACTTCCCCGGAATGTCCGAACGGTGCATGACCTAGATCATGGGCCAGGCAAATGGCCTCCTCCATATCCTCATTCGCCCCTAGAGTGCGGGCGATCGTTCGCCCGATTTGAGCCACTTCCAAGGTGTGCGTCAGGCGCGTCCGGTAGTAATCACCTTCATGGATGATGAAAACCTGGGTTTTATACTCGAGGCGGCGGAATGCCGTCGTGTGCAGGATGCGATCCCGGTCACGTTGGAATGCTGTTCGGTATTCAGGCTCGTCCTCCGCATAAAAGCGTCCTTTCGTGGCCTTGCTTCTTAATCCGTATGGCGCCAGATTGCGCTCCTCATTGGCTTCTAGTTGTTCGCGTTTGAAGTACATAATGTCTCATTATAGGAGGACATGGGGGAAATCAATACAAAAGATGATTTCAGAGTTATTTTCTCAATTATAACTTATGCGGGGATGTGATCCTCAGCCCGCAGACTTATGCTCAATTACTATTGATGCCCTTATTGGCTGCGGATGACAGTCCCTTTGTGTGATCCGAGCAACACTTCCTGCAGTTGTCCGGGTTTATCTCCTGAAAAGATCAAGATTTCCAGTTCTGGGATTGCGCGGGTAAGTGCCACACATTGCTCGACTTTACTCTTCATGCCACCGGTTACATCTGTTGCTGCCGAACCACTCAATGCCGGAAGGATTTCTTCGTGATTGGCAGGTGTGATTATTGGGATGATCTGCGAGCGATTTGGAAAATCTTTCCAAACACCAGGTTCGATCCCAGCCAACAACAATCTCTTGGGTTGGAATTTCCTCGCTAGGTGAGCAAACAGATCCTCTGTAGAAAGGATCGTGCCCCCGCGTTGAATGTCAAAAATTACATCACCATAAATGATGGGCAATAAACCGGCGACTAGTGCCGCTTCGAGCTGTCCTAAATCCCAACGAGCTACTTCTCCATCTCGGGCAATCACACTGGCTGAAGGAGGCAAAGCGATGGCCGGTAATCCTGCCTCAATTAAGGCTTCTGTTACCAGACGATTCAGGGTTGCTGCATCCCACCACACTTCTGCAAAACCATGCCATTGATCTGGCGTATGGACTCCTTGGCGTGTGCCATGTTGTTGGGCAGACACGTGCCCATAAGAACCAGCCCCATGACCGATAATCAGGCGTAAAGATGGTCGTTGCTGCAGAGCCGATGCGATTTCATCCGCTATGCGGAGCAGGGTTTCCTGCCGCAATGTGCGCGGGCGTGACTTGTCGGTGATCAATGACCCACCTAATTTCAGCAAGGTAAGAGATTGGGAATTATCGCTAATACTGTTCATTGAAATTGCCTCAGCTTTTCAAGCCTCAATTTTTTACCTCAGTCACGATGGTATTCGTTGCTCCAGCGGAAATTAATGCATCCGCGATTTGTTCAGCGGTTTCCCTGGGTACCAGAGCGATCATATTGCCGCCTCGACCGCCACCAGACAGCTTGGCACCGTAGGCACCTGCCTGGCGGGCAGCCCGAACGAGGTGATCCAGCTCTGCGGATGAAACACCCATTTTCACCAGTAAATCTTGATTTTCATCCATCAATGGACCAAGAGCAGCGATATCACCATTTTCAATTGCCCCTCTGGCCTGATTGACGATCGCACCTGTACTCGCAAACAATCTCTCATATAAGATGCCTTTCTCCTGCCAGGCACTGCGAACATCTCCCACTGTCACCGCAGTTGGGCTGGGGACACCCGAATCGCCAATCAGAATTGTGAAAGGTTTCGCAACGTTGAACCTGTCAACCTGGCCTGCTTCCCCTTCTGGGGTTCTGACATAGTAGACTGGCTTTTCATATGTGATCACCGTGTTGTCGATTCCGGACGGTGTCCCATGGTGCAACTTTTCCACTTCGTATGCCAGAATCGATACCTGTTCGTCAGGCAGGGGCTGACCTAAGAACTCAGATAAAGCGCGGATAATCGCTACCGATACTGCTGCCCCAGATCCTAAACCGGCTGCAATAGGGATCGTCGAGGTTATTCTGATTACCATAGCTGGAATGCGGGAAATATTGGTGGCTTTAAAAACGCCGCTGATCGCGAGAGACAGGGGATTATCAGCTGGCAGCTCTTCCAAGGAGGACTCAAGACCTATATCCGGTGCTTGAAGGCTCACCCAACCCCTTGGACGGTCGGGTCGTGCAGAAACGATGGCTCTCGCCCTAACCTGGTTCACAGGGACTGCAATCGCCGGTTGTCCATACACGACTGCGTGTTCCCCGAACAGGATGACTTTCCCAGGAGCAGATGCGGAGATGGCGGGCATGGTGGTTTAGAAGAGATAGAGGATTAACAGAACGGTCAATCCCCATAACACGATCGTAATTTGCAGGGGGCGATCGGTGAACAATTCCTCTTCAGGTGCTCCACCACCTTGATTTGTTTGGACCAGGTATAAATATCGCAAAATACCATAGATTGCGAAGGGGATGGTCAGCATCATGGCATTATTATCAGGCAGGTTTGGTGCAGAGAATGTATACAAACTATATGACACGATTGTAGTTGCGGATACGATGGTGATGTATTGGTCCAGGAGAGAGATTGTGTAACCGCCTAACACCCGGCGGTGAGTGTGAGCATCCTCAGACAGAAGGGTCAATTCAGCCCGTCTTTTTCCTAAACCGATATAAAGAGCCAGCAACGTGGTCACAACATATAGCCAAGGTGAAAAACGAGTGACCTCGATCAAAGTCAATCCAGCCACCACCCGCAGCACATAGAAGCTGGCCAAAACAAACACATCGATAATCACGATGTGTTTCAGCCAACGTGAGTAGCTAAGATTGAGGACGAAGTAAACTAATAGAATTATACAAAATCCAGGAGAGAGCAGGTATGCAAGAGGAAAGGAGATTAGGAGAAGCAGGATAACAGCCCAATGAGCTACAGAGATTGGAAGTGCTCCAGAAGCAATCGGGCGGTTGCGCTTATTCGGGTGTTGGCGATCAGCTTCGACATCGGTGATGTCATTTAATAAATATACCGAGCTGGAAATCAGACAGAAAAGGACGAAACCAAAAAAAGTGGCCTGCAATGCCTGGGCATAGAGTAATTTCTCATCGAATACCAGTGCAGTGAAGATTAATACGTTTTTCAGCCACTGCTTGGGTCGCATGGAGATCAACAAAGCGCGCAAGGTTTGACTGCTCATGGGTGGAATTATACATGTTATCTCTGTAGAATTAGCACAATAATGCATTTTCTGACTTACATTTCCATTAATTCTTATCCTGACGTATAATCATTTTGTGGATTCGATAGCAGAGCGATCATCCCCGCGCAACATTCTCGCCGGAGAGCTTAGGCGAGATTTTGTTGTGCTTCCCAATGGAAAAATATGCCTGGATGTCCCGGGTGGTAATCTGCTGTATGCAGCCGCTGGTTTTGCTGTCTGGGATCAATCCCCCCCACCTGGTTTAGTTGCCCGAGTCGGTGAGGATTTCCCCCAAGAATGGATAACAGAGTTTTCAGAGCGCGGCTTTGATGCTCGAGGTATTAAAGTGCTTGACCAACCCATTGATCTGCGATCGTTTTATGCTTATCGCGATCCCACCCAGCGAGTGGAGGAAGATCCGATGGGTTATTTCTCTGCTCTTGGGCAACCTTTCCCTAAAGCTCTTCTTGGATACCGACCAGGATCTACAGAACTGGATAGCCGCACACGCCTATCCTTGACCTCTTTACGGCATATAGATCTTATCCCAGAGTATTTGGAAGCCACGGCAGCTCATATCTGCCCAGTAGATTATTTGACGCATAGTCTGTTGCCAGCCGTCTTGCGGCAAGCTGGTTTCACCACCATCACCCTCGATCCATCCTCAGGGTATATGACTCCATCGTTCCGGGATGACGTTGCTTCTATCGTCACAGGACTCAATGCTTTTCTCCCTTCAGAAGAGGAAGCTCGAAGGTTGTTTCATGGGCGAAGTACAGATTTATGGGAGATAGCTGAAGTTCTTGCCTCGTATGGATGTGAGATCATCGTGATAAAGCGGGGAGAACGTGGTCAGCTGCTCTATGATTCGGCAACACGGAAACGCTGGGAGATCCCTGCGTACCCCGTTCAATCTATCGACCCAACCGGAGCCGGTGACGCATTTTGTGGAGGATTTCTCGCCGGATTTCGCCGTACTTTTGATCCAATTCAAGCTGTTGTGCATGGAAACATTTCCGCCTCCCTGGTAATCGAAGGTCAGGGACCGTTCTATGCCCTTGAATCTTTGCCTACTCTTGCGCAGGTCCGGTTAGAGGCGCTCAGTCAATCTGTTCGTGAGGTATAGAATCTAATGGATCCTCAATTGGTTGATCAGGTGCTTGAGTTGGCAATCGAAATCCAACAGATACCCGCGCCCACTTTTAATGAAAGCAAACGGGGGGAATTCATTTACGAACGATTCATCCAAGAAAACCTTATGGATGTCGAGATTGATGAAATCGGGAATGTGCTTGGCCGTCTGCCGGGATCAGGCTCCGCACTTCCGATCATCGTCTCTGCCCACCTGGATACAGTTTTCCCCATTGGAACTGACTTGGGTTGTGAACGCTTGGCAGAGAAAGTCACAGGACCAGGGATCGGTGATAATGCAGTCGGATTGGCAGGCTTATTTGGCTTATTATGGGGGTTGAATCAGCAGCAGGTTACTCTCAATTCTGATTTGTGGTTGGTGGCAAACATTGGTGAAGAAGGGTTGGGTGATCTGCGCGGAATGCGAGAAGTAGTCAACCGTTTTGCAGGTCAGATTCAGGCATATATCATTCTTGAAGGGATGGCCCTGGGTCAGGTATACCATCGTGGATTGGGCGTACGCCGATTCCGGATTACGGTAAATACTTCCGGTGGACATTCCTGGGTTGATTACGGCAAACCTTCGGCAGTGCATGAATTAGCACAGATCGTCACCCGTTTGCTGGCGATTCAGATACCCGAAGAACCACGAACGACGATAAATGTGGGAGTGATTTCGGGAGGTATCTCGGTGAATACTATTGCTGCCGAGGCATCCCTTGACCTGGATTTGCGTTCCGAGGATTTCGCAGCTTTAGACGAATTGGTGAGATCAGTCGAAGGCACGCTTCAGGAATCCCAGAGTCCTGATGTGGGAGTGAGTATAGAATTGATCGGTCAGCGACCAGTCGGCGAAATCCCCCAGAATCATCCCCTGGTTGTTTTGGCGGTTCAAGGATTAGAAATGGTCGGTATTCAACCGCGCTTGAACATTGGATCGACAGATGCAAACATTCCTCTCAGCTTAGGCTATCCGGCGATATGCCTGGGTTTAACTACCGGGAATGGTGCGCATACGGTGAATGAATACATTAATTTACCCCCTCTAGAGCTGGGTTTAAAGCAATTGCTGCTGGTTATTAATGGATTGGATCGCCTTTAACCGCCTATTTTCACTCGAACATCCACTGCAAAGGCACCTTTTCCCTGCTCGAGTACACTCAACGGGTTGATTTCGATCTCAGCAAGCTGGGGATAGTCGGATGCCAGCTGCGCCAACCGCAATAAGACATCGATCACTGCACCCTGATCTGCGGGAGGCAGGTTTCGAAAACCGTGGAGTTTCTTCCCAGCCCATGTATTTGCAAGCAGGTGCTTGGCTTCTCTGATGGAGAGAGGGGCGAGCGCAAACTGAACATCCTTCAATCCTTCGACTTCTATTCCACCTGATCCGAACATCACTAAGGCCCCGAATTGGGGATCCTGGATGGC
>DAOVCZ010000273.1 GCA_030669775.1 Chloroflexota bacterium
AAGAATGGCTTGGTAACGTAATCATCGAATCCAATATTTAGCCCTTTTACCACGTTCTCCTTCTTCGTATCTGCGGAGACGACAATCACCGGAACGTCGGTCATTTGGCGGATGTTGTGAAAAGTCTCCCAACCATCCATATCCGGCATCATCAAGTCAAGCAAGATCACTGAAGGAATGGAATCAGAACATTTTTGGATCGCCTCTTTTCCACTGAAGGCACCCACCACATCCATGCCAGCATTTCTAAATATGATTTTGATTAGATCTACTGTATCCGGATCGTCGTCGATGATCAAGGCCCTCCGGGCAGACGGCCTGGCCTGAATGGTATCCAGATCCATCCCTTTTTGGGATGCGATACCATCGTGGTATTCGGTCGGGAGGTTTAGCATTCTGTTCCTCCTTTGTAGATACCTATTTTCTTACGCGACTGTTATTGATTTGTTACCATTTTATCATCAAATTCCCCCTTTCACAACTGTAAGTTTTGGATTGGTTTGAATTATTTACGAAAAGATCTTTTATTTTGAAGCCAAAAATTCAATGACAAGCCCATTAATCCCATAGAAAACAGGAAAATGCCGATTGTTATGCTTTTCGGTCGAAATGAAAATTCAATTTCTTGGAGCCCAGGATCCAGTTCCACTGCCATAAATAAACCATTCGCGATCGATAATTTCCTTTCCCTCCCGCTTACTTCAACCCGCCACCCGGGATAAAAAACCTCAGAGACTGTCAATATCCCAGGACCAACTGCGGATAACCGCATGCGGTTTGGACTGTTTTCTAGTATTGTTGCAGGCACTATCCCAGTATCTAATTCAGTATCCTCAACTTTCACCCAGGAGCGCGGCATTTGATATTCATTCTTGTAGATATGAACCTCCCCAATTTGTTTCTCGTGTATTAATCCATCTGCACTAATCTCATAATCCGCAACCAAATAACCTACATTTAGTAGACCAAGTTTTTCTGCGTTGGGCGAATAACCAATATTATCCTTTCCAGGATCGCCGTTCGCAAACGGCGGTACTGTAACGCTGTATCCTTCTCGAGGCACACCACTTGCCTCGTCCATGAACTCGGTATACTTGCTGATCTGCATTGGGTCAACCCCATCTGCCATTTGAATTCCATAACGGACCGCTGTCTGCTGGGGGATACTGTAAGATGGCGAATAGGTTCGGAATTCACCTGGTTGGGCAGAGATATATTGAGCAACAGCCTCTCGCTCTGTAAACACATTCTCTGCAGACTTAACCTGAAAACTATTTACATCGATCACTGCTAAATCCAATACAGCCACCAAAAAGATACCAGGTAACCATATTTTCAACGGGAGTTTACCATTCACACCAGCAATAATCCAAAACACTCCTAAAATCAAGGCAGCAGTTCCCCAGAGAATTCCTCCCGGAAGATCACCCTCCAGCAAGTACAGTCCAATTGTCAGCAGTACTGAAAAAATCAAGACGATATACAAAAGAATGTTAATTCTTTTTATTTGATTCTTTTCAGATCGCCGGACAATCGTCTCTACACCATACCCTGCCAATGCAGCCAAACTTAATCCGGTTAAGAATAATGCTCTTGAAGGTACTCTCAGCATGCTGATGAATGGCAGCTCCGCCAGTCGCTCTGATCCTGGAATTTGTGTGCCTAGGGCGATAATCACGCTAACCAGAGTTATACCCGTCCAAAATAGCGTGTTTCTTCGCAGCCGACTTCCCAGAAACCCGACGACAGCCAACAAGAACACTATTCCACCGCTGTACAGCACCCATTCATGGTTTCCCCTGGTGTTCGGGAATATTACTCCAAAGAGATTTAAGAGCGGCAATGAATATAACAGAACATCATTCGTGCCCAGCATCGACCTCGTTGATAGACCAGAGAATTCAACAAGCGGCACTAAAAGCGGCGCTGCTAAGAGTAATGCTAAACCGGTCTGGATGGACAGGTTGAGAAATAATTTTCCCCAATTTCGCTGCCGTTGCACAGCTGAATAGGCCCACCAAAGTACAAATGCAAATGCCCCCCAGCGAATATCGGCCATAAATATGATGGCCAAAATCAAGCCAGGGGGTATTCGCAGTGCTCTAGATTCATCTCTCGGCTTCATCCCCGATCGCTGACTCCACAAAAGCCAAGGTGTCCAGGGAACTGCAAACAGCAGTGTGAGATGCCCGGCACCGTAATGCGCAAAAAACTTGGGGAGTAAAGTAAAAGCTATCCCAGCAAACAATGCCGCTGCATGACTCAACCCCTCCACTTTCAGCAGCTTATACATGCCCAAACCACCCCAAATCAGGTGTAATCCAGCCAGCAGGTTAAATCCCAAAGGTAGAGGAGTGAACAAGGCAATCCAACCAAATGGATACCACAATCCTGAGAGAGGGTTTGCTGCGAAGGGATAACCGCTGAGTATTGTCGAAGACCACAGCGGAATCTCTCGCCAGGTGGTGATACTATCCTTGAGAAATACAGCGTTTGGATAATGTGTGATCGTGAGATCAGAAAATTGAGAACCAGAAGCCGGGTATGGAAACATGCGTATCGTTGGCAGCAACAAGAGCAATGGTACGACCAAAATCCAAATCGATAACCAGAAAGTTGGTATACGGGCAATACCTGCCAATACCCGCTGCCAGATATTGGTACTCTTGTGTTCATTAACTAAAATGAATTTTCCACTCACACCGGACTCCAGTCACAATGAGCCTTATAATCACTGTTCTATGTTTGGAGAGGTCGAATGTAGATTATGAACTTCAAATATCTGTACATCTCCTGATGAATAAACGACCTTGTATCCTGGCTCGATTTTCTCCCCGCCAATCTCCCGCTCCCGTGGACCATAGAAGATGTAAGACACCTCAAGAAGAA
>DAOVCZ010000168.1 GCA_030669775.1 Chloroflexota bacterium
CTGGTCAATATATTCCAGCTGCTAAAGTAGCCCATGGCTTAGAAGCTGTACTGGCCGTGCTCTCAATCCTGATCTGGCACATGTACCAGGTTTTCATCCGCCATTTCAATAAAGCCATGTACAGCGGCAAGGTTTCCGAAGAGGAGATGCTTCACGATCATCCAATAGAGCTGGCAGATATCAAGGCGGGTGCTGCCAAACCACCAGTGACTCCTGAAGGAGCTGCCAAACGCAGGCGAAAATATCTACCGATTTATTCAATGATTGCCATCGTGATGTTGGTCGGGGTTTATTTCTTCATCGCATATGAAGAAACTGCCATCTCAACAGTGCCACCAGCTGAACGAGCTAAAGTCTTTGTGCCCTTCACCCCCACCCCACTGCCTACTCCTGCCCCCTCTCCAACTCCGCCCCCGATTACTGCCCTGACCTGGGAGGATGGTATCGGCGCTTTGATGGAATCTAAGTGCGTTGCCTGCCATAACAGCAGCAGTAAGCTCGGCGGATTGGATTTAAGCGACTACCATATGCCCATATTGGGTGGCAACTCTGGTCCGGCAGTCATCCCTGGCAAGCCAGATAACAGCACCATCATCATCATTCAATCTGCAGGTGAGCACCCGGGTCAGCTCAGTGATGAAGAATTATCCCAGATGAGAGAATGGATCGAAAACGGGGCACCAGAAAAGTAGATTAAATTACATCCAGTTATCCACTTTCCTAATTAAATGAAAAAACGGTTGGTATCCTTCAACCAGCCGTTTTTCTGATCAATCTGTACCAGCGATTATTACTGGACTTTCTACCACCTCTTTTTCTGTTCCCCGATGATCGATCAAGTTCAAATAGCGTACTCCTAGAGTTATTGCCAAAGCTCCATATGCTACCACCCCCAATCCACTTAATATCTCAATCATTGAAGGGAAATAGGTCGTGTATATCGTAGTGATCTCCTGCGGGAGATATGTCAGGATGACTAATAAACCAGACATATTGACATCCCAGCGATATGCCACGACACCACCCACAACCAGCGTTAGAGCAACTACCTGGGCTATCCAGCTCTTGCGAAACCGTGGTACAAGAAGCAGGATTGCAGGAATTATCGCCCCCAACAACATCTCACCCACCAGGAAATTAAATGCCAGAGGACCTGAGGTCATCATGCTCAAGGCCTCTGAACGTCCTGGTTCGTAAGTGTAAGTCATCGAGAACGCATCCCAGAAGCGGAAGTAAATATAACCAACCAAACCCCATCCAATGAATAAGGTGATTTTTTCAAGTAAGGTATCATCCACTTTGGCTCTGGGGGACAAACGCCCAGAGACCTTGGTGATCAATACCATCAAAGCTGGACCGCCAACCATAGCAGAGAACATGAACAAAACTGAGAGACCAGGTTTATACCAAATCGGTCGGGCTATTAGTACCCCATAAGTAGCCCCAAGAGATGATTGATGGAGCATGGAGAGACCTAAACCCAGCAGTGCCAGGAACGGAGCCAAGTGATGAATGCTCATCATCTTATTGGATATCCAGGGGAACCGTGTCTGCATCCATTCTGCGCGACCGAAGAGAGGAGCTGTTTCCAGCAGCAGTACACACAAATACAGGGTAAGACACATACTCACTTCCCACAAGAGTGAATGGGTGTTCCAATAGACGATTGCGTGCCAAAAGCGATCCGGCCGACCGATATCGAGCAGCAAGGTCAGTAATGCCATCGAATAACCAATCAAGCCAATAAATGTCGCCGTACGGGCAACGGGTTCGTATTGCTTCAATCCCAGCAGATAGACCACTGCACACAAAGTAAAAGCACCAGCGCTCAATGCAATCGCGGATAAATCGATCGTGATCCAAAGCCCCCAGGGGACCAGATCACTGAGATTCGTTACACTCAAACCCTTGACCATGACAATACCATAGGCAACCGTTCCTACGGCTAACACCAGCAATAAAAGTGCAATCCAAAGGTGAACGGGTTGAACTGTAAATCGCTTGATGGTGATCATGTCGTCACTTCCTCTCTTGTCGGCAGGTAATAGACCCGGGGAGATGTCCCCAGATCCTCACGCAGCTGGAAGTAGGGATTATCTTTAATCAAGATGCTAACCTCCGACTCAGGATCATTCAAGTCTCCAAAGTTGCGGGCACCTATCGGGCAGGCGACAACACAAGCCGGCGTGGCTTCTTCATCGACACCAGGTTTCAAGCCAAGTTTCAATCCCCTATCGATGCGCTGGTAGCAAAAAGAGCATTTCTCAACCACACCCCTCGGTCTGCGTGGCACTTCCGGTTGCCCCCATTCAGGCACAGCAGGGTTTGGTCCGGTGAAAGATTCCCAGTTGAAAGCTCGCGCACCATACGGACAGGCAACCTCACAATACCGGCAGCCGATGCACTTATCGTAATCCATCATGACAATGCCATCCGCCCTGTGATAGCTGGCTCCAACCATACATGCATCCACGCAGGGAGCTTCTTCGCAGTGCATGCATGGGCGCGGCAGGTAAACCTGCTGGTCGCCAATTTTTCCAGCATCCAATACACGGTTCCAGGAAATTTCTGGCGCGACATCATTGTGGGCGCGGCAGGTGAGTGTACAGTGTCCACATCCAGTACACTTGGCCTGGTCAATGACCATCCCCCATCGATAAGGACTGGATCCACCAGTTTCAGAGGCCGAGGTTAGGCGAGTCAAGCGCAGTCCACCTGCAACGACAGAACCAAATGCCAGGAATTTGAGGAAATCTCTACGTTGAATTGTTTTCTCTTCCACGGTTAATCCTCCTTGTCCCGCAAGTCAAGCCGGTTCTGGAAACGCTCAATCCAAGGAGCCAAAACAACACCTGCAGCCAAACCTACCAAACCTGCCAGCAGGGCAAATCCGAGAGGATTTACCGGCTGGGGTGAAGCTAATACTGAGGAGACTTCCGCTGAGATCATTGGATCGAGTGGTTCATCGGTGGGCTCCACTTCATGCACTGCCACGGGATCATGCATCTGGTAAGCATGGCACCTATTGCAGGCATCCAGGCTGACGAAAAAGCTGTGATCCTTTTCTCCATGAGCCTGCACTCCCTGATCTTGTAAATCAGCCATGTGGCAATCCGCACAGGCCAATCCTTCCTGGCTGTGTGAGGTGTGTGAGAAATTTGAAGAGCGAGCCTTATGGCAGGAGGCGCAAAGAATCGAGTCATCCTCTGCTAAAAGCTGACTGCCATGTGGATCGTGACAGGTTTCGCAACCCAAATCATGTTGACGGTGCACACTGGCCTGCCATTGAAAATTCGTTTCTGTATGGCATTCGCCACACAGATCCGAGCTGCGGGCGACAGGCATCGGCTCTTGGGGGTGGTTGTCAGGTACAGGATTATGGCATCGCTCACAGGTGATGCCATCAGATTCCCAGGTATTGTTAGTTGGGTCGTATCCAGTCACATGACATACCAGGCATTCAACCGGCTCACCCAGGTCTTGCCAGGATTTTTGAAATGCGGGATCAGACCACGCCTGTCCGTGTAATCCATTTTCCCAGGTCTCATAAAATGCTGGGTGACAGGATTTGCAATCTTTTCCTTGGATTAGTTCTCCCTGAGGCTCAGAATCGATTGGCGGACTCGCTTGAGCAAAGGCATATGTTAATAGCATCAAAGGAATCGCAAATAGCGTTCCGTATATGATGCGGGAAATGACGCTCTTCATAATTAGCATCTCCTCGAAGTTCATCATTGATCAGGCTGTGACAGGTACCGGTGCATGCCGGAAAACGTCACAACCGATACAGCGTTCTTGTAATCTGCCGTTCTTTTCGCGGAAAACTTGCCAGCAAGGTTTGTCAGGATTGTTGTATGCCTTGCATGCCGCGCGTTGCTCTGCTGGGCATTTATTGATCTCCCAACAGCCAACGTTTCCGACTTTTACTACCTCGGCGCCTTCTAAATCAGCTTCTTGCTTCCAGCGTTCATCCAACCACTTCAATAACTTAATGAAGATAATCGTGACCGCGATTGGGATGGCTACACGCAGAAGCGCCAGCAGTATCATGGCAGAGACGGTTGTCGGCCATTCCATCTTTCAACTCCTTTCTCAGTAGGACTGGTTTTGACGTTTGTTGATCAGTGTCCCGGCAAGAAGTAACAATGCCAAAGGAATTACGAGCCTGACCAGGATTAGTGTTGTAAGGACTAAAGCAGCATTCATTGCATCCTCCAATCATGTTGATAGTTGATCATTTCCTGCTAAGTCTCTCTCCCAGTAAAAGATGTCAATTACCTTGAACTGGAATCGATTTCTTGCTCTTTGTTGCAGCCTCATTATAGAAAACGCACTCAGCAAAGTAAATCGGGTAGATCACACATTTTTCTCTCCCAGTTTCACCCCATGCAGGAGACAATTCAACGCGAAAAACCCCAAGCCAGATAGGTGATTTCATCTATTTGGTTGATGGATTAGTTGTTAAATATTTCACCCATTCGAGGTAGGGTAATTCCCCCATCAAATCAAGTTGTGATCTGTGGAAAATGCCCAAGCAACTGTCTATTAACCCCCACTTCTACCTCTTAAGGCAAATCAAGGCCTATCGTAAATTAATTACGCCAAGCCTTTGATACAAATTTGAACAGTTAATTTATTGTGAATATGGCTAAAAAGTCATCTTAAGGTTGGATAATCCCTTTGCGGACTGCATATTTCACCAGCTCGGTTCGTGAATGCAAATTCAATTTCCCCATGATATTCTCGCGGTGTCTGGCGACGGTTTTTGGACTTATACTAAGTTGTTCGGCGATTTCCGCATTGCTGGTACCATCTGCCAGTAAGGTCAGCACTTCGTTTTCCCGGGGAGTTAATCCATTCAATGTG
>DAOVCZ010000011.1 GCA_030669775.1 Chloroflexota bacterium
TACATATGTAAGAGAAGGAATATATTATGAACGGCTTAAATTTTGACCCTGGTGTCCGACAAGCCTTCACCTGGCAAACCCACCAGCGTTTACTCGCTGAATCAACCAATGCCCGCCTAGCCAAGAGCGTGAAGACCAAGAATCCTGGCCTAAGAGATGCAAAGCAGTTTTCCTTGGCAGCGAAATTCAAAATTGCTGGGGGTGGGATCGCCAGCATCGTATCGGTCGAGTAACGGGCAATGGCTCCACCATGGGGGAGTACGGGGGAGGTTGGTCGGTAGCCGAAAAAGCCCTCCAAGCCGTTGCCGCAGCCTGGACCAGGCGCGGGCAAGCTACATCTCTGACGCAGGTCTTCATGGAAATGAGCAGTGCGTCGGATATTGCCAGGATATTGGAAGATATAGCCTTAGATCGTTACCAGCTCAACGCGGAGGTAGCTCGACTCGTATTCAAGGCCGCCGAGCAGGGCGACCAGGTAGCGAGCGAGATCATTCACTGGGCTGGGACTGAACTTGGAAGCCTGGCAAATGGGGTCATTCACCAGTTAGGTTTTGAAGATCAATCGTTTGACGTGGTTATGATTGGCAGCTTATTTGACGGGGGACGGCTGTTGACACAACCCATGCAAGATACTATTTGCGCGCTTGCCCCTGGTGCTCGTTTTATCAGATTGACCACACCTCCCGCTACCGGCGCCGTGTTGCTCGGCATGAAAATTTCGGGGTTAGATAGCGGGCCCATTCGTAAACAGTTAATCACAACTGTAAGTCGATTCACCTAAATCTCAACCCAACCTCCGCTCTTTCCGCTCTCGAATACAGCCTCAATCACCTTCATGTTGGCGACTGCGTCCTCAATGGGCGTGGGAACCCCAGTGTCATTGAGAACGGCCTGCGAGAAGAGATCACCCTGAATGGTATATTGATCGCAAATATCAAAAGCAATCTCGGCTAACTTATCACCATTATGGTGCCATATCTTGCACGGCCGGTCCGACGGCGCATTGAAGGGGATTTCAATCTCAACCCAACCTCTCGTGCCAACAATAAGAACGCACTGGTACCCTGCCAACTGAGTCGAGCAGGTAAAGGTCGAGGTACCCCGACCAAAATCCATCATAGCAGAGGCCAGACGATCGGTGTTGAAGCGGGGATCGTATTCAACGATGCCAGAGACTTTACCGGGTTCCTCGCCGTAAATAAAGCGGGATAGCGAAATTACATAGCAGCCGATATCCATCAAACCGCCCCCGCCGATTTCCGCCATATTGCGGATATTGTCAGGGTCGTCATTAAAATAAGAGAAGAATGTCTGTATCGCGCGCAGTTCGCCTACTTCTCCATCGAGAACCAGCTGGCGCGTTTTTTGCCATTGGGGATGAAAACGGTACATGAAAGCTTCCATCACCTTGAGATCAGGATGTCGTTTGGCAGCCTCGATCAATTCCTGCCCCTCGGCTGAAGACAGGGCAATGGGTTTCTCACACAACACGTGCTTTCCGGCTTCCAGCGCTTTCACCGACCAGGGCACATGCAGGTGATTGGGCAATGGGTTGTAAATTGCGTCGATTTCAGGATCATCTAAAAGCTCTTGATAGGAACCATATGCCTTTGGAATTCCCAGTTCCTTGGCTGCCGATTTAGCCGCATCCAGATTACGCGAGGCGATCCCTGTGATTTCAGAATATTTTCCCCGCTGCATGGCAGGTATGACTTTCTCCGTACCAATTTTAGCGGTGCTGATAATACCCCAGCGCACTTTATTCATTTTTCTCCTCCATCTATGTTGATTTGACTATCCAATGAGGGTCTCTGGAAATCTCAGTGAAAAAGAGAACGGATGGGGGTTTGGGGCGGACGAAGCCCGCCCCAAACCCCCATATTTACCGTTAACCCAGGGAGCCTCCAATGAAACGCTCAAAACTTGTAATAGCGTTCATAATCAGTGCAGAGCAGATGCAGCGGTGGTTCATTTTCATCAATAGATGGGAAACGGCCCACTTCTAGATAGAACCGGTTATCGGATTGATCGTCATTAACCATGGAAACTTCGCCCACCAGCGTCCGTCCACCTTCTGCCCAAAATTGGTGATAGCAATATTGCGGTAGGCAAACGCTCTCGCCTGGGGTCAACTTGAGAATCTCGCCCGGCTTAAAGGTGCGGGTAACTCCGTCTACAGAAAGGACAATTTCATGTTCCTCGTCCAGTTGCCCATCAGGCGTCGCGTTATAAAGCTGGATCAGCAGGTTCCCTCCGCCACGGTTGATTATATCTTCCATCTTACTCCAATGAAAGTGCATGGGGGTTACCTGGCCATCGCCCACAATCATGATTTTCTCGGCATACAGCTTGCCTTTACGTGTCTCCCAGTTCTCTGGACGTCCATTGCGTAATGTGAAAAGAAACAAGCCATGTCTGTTGAAGTCCCCCAAGCCAAAATCGGTAATATCCCAGCCCAGTTGATTCTCAATAATATCGCGCGCTTCCGATCCCTTGTCCCGCCAGTCATCCAGTGACCAGTACGCGAAGGGCGGTAAAAAGAATCCTCGTTGGCGGATAAAAACATCTGCCGATCGCATAATCTCGTTAATATCTGAGCGTTTCATTTTTTATATCTCCTGGAAAATTATTTCAGATAATCACCATATCTGATGTTTGTTATCCCTAAATTTGTCTAATTTCTAGATGGAAACTTGGGGCTGTCAAACTAATTATTTCGGGCATTTTGGGGCAGCTGTGTTACTCATAAACACATTCCCGGCCTGCCTCGGCAAATGCGCGCAAATTCTCCACCGGCGCGTTAAAGAAATGATCCGAGGCAGAAAGGATATATCCACCGCCTGGTCCAAACGCATCAAACAGGCGGTGGGTCTCGGCGCGGACCTGTTCGGGAGTACCCATAGACAGGATATTAATCTGATCCATTCCACCGATCAGGCAAACTTTATCTCCAATGCGGCGCTTGATCTCTTCTGGGACAGCATCGCCCCCTACTTTGGGTGGCGAAAGGGTTTCAGAAGCGTCGCAGCCATTCTCTACAATCAATTCTAAGATCGGCATCATGCCACCGCATGTATGATAAACCACCTTATGGCCCACCGCGTGCAGAGCATCATGCAGCTTCCGGTCGTAAGGAAGACAAAATTCTTTGAATATTTTGGGCGAGATGACCGTGGATGAAGCTGCTCCACCACCCATTTCAATCAGGTCAAACTCTGCACCACCAAGACTCTCCTCGATGAATTGCATTTTTTTCTCTGTTAGAGACTGTAACAACTCGTGCACCCAAGCAGGATCATCAAAGGTAGCTAAGATTAACGGTTGAACACCAATAAGACTAGCCGCGTGTTGCCAGGGGCCGGGCTGTTCACCGAATACTAGTCCTCGTAAGATACCATCATTTCCCAGTTCACGCTTGACTGTATGCACCAACTCCTTATTTAACTTCGGAATAGGGAGATATTTTCCCACCAAGCGCATATCTTCTTGGCGTTTGATGATATATTCCACGGTCCAAGTTGTTTTGTCATTTGACTCATTCCGCTGAGTTAGCACACCATCTGGGGTAATTATTGTGTACTCAGTGATCCAGCGACCTTCTTCCAGATGGGTAGTGTGCTCCTCAACCTGCCATTGTGCAGTGGTCTTCTCCTCGTTAGCGTCCCAGATGGTAATAGCCGCATCCAGACCCACCGCGCGGAAAGCTTCCAGGTCACTCATCCCTCCCATATACGTCTTCAGGTGATAATCCTGCCATTGATGAATCGTTACCGGGACCAGGTCAGGGATACCCATTTCCAGGGCAGTCAGCATTCGTTCTCGTGAAGTCATCTTTTTTCGAGCCATAATTGCCTCTATTCTACTAAATACCGCCTAGACATGGTAGCAACTTGCCCTGTGCCAATCTATCTTAAAAACCTCGGTTGCAATTCAATAGTCACTATTTGTCCTCCCCTAACATCAACGGTTAAGAAGTGCTCGTCTAGGATTGGTATTTGCTCTTCTCGTTCCTCGTTCAGGTTCACCAGCCAGGCTTTTTCCAGCGGGTGGTAGGTCTGGAAACGGGCAGAAATAAGTTGGGAGCTGATGTTATAAAAACGAGCGATAAATCCCTTGCCATCCTGCGAGCGGCGCAGGGCGCTGAGAACCAGCTCAGGTGCATCGGTAGTGATAAAACTGACCTGGTCTGGGTTTGATCCGCTACGCTTCCAGGGAATCGCTTTGACCTGAGATGGATCATCACGCGTAATGTTCATCTCATGCAGTTCCAATCCTTCGTGAGTATCAGCACGGGCTATTAGAAGTGGGGCAATGTACTGGTACGCAGCCGGAAATACCTCATGCCAGTCTCCGGTATGAGGGAAAATAGCATACTCGTATCGGAATTTTCCGGGACACTGAGCGCCGGGGGTAGGTACCAATGGCCCGGCAGCAACCCGCCGTGTGGTGAGGTCATCCCGGCTCAACCAGCCGACGGAGCGCAGCAAAGTCAATGCGATTTGCGTCCCACCTGACTGGCGCGTGACCTCCACCGCCGGCAGTCCGCGATTCAGGATCGCCATGCCGCGCCCGCCTTCGCTGAGGTCAGTGAAAGACCGCTGGTGCATCAGATGTGTCGGGTCCTCCACCCAGCCGGTCGAGTCGGGCAAGTCAATATCTCGCGGAATGACAGCGAACGCCTCATCCACAAATGACTGCGCCGGGTTTAAGTCGGTAGGAAAAATAACACTCAGCTTATGGTCGCGGGCCTGGTTGTCGATCTCGGTCTCAATAAACAGACCTGGCTGGTCGTAGAAAAGGGTAATGCGTGAGGTTATCGGCATTAAAACTTTCCGGTTCGATCGTCTCTGGCGATCTTCGCTTAAACTCTCCGGGATCTCCAGCGTCCGGAGCACTTCATATGTCACCAGGTTTGGGCCAACCACAACCTGCCGGATGGAAGCGGGGACACCTTGCGTGCTGACCGTCAGGCTGATCTTGCACGGGCAGTAGGAATATTCATCACCCGCATCTTCCACATCCTCAAAGTGATGAAGACCAAGATAGGATACGCCGCTGGATTTTTCTGTTACCGTCAAACCGCCATCCACAGCAATCTTAAAGGAAATGAAACGGTTTTCCGCTCCATTTGAATATATCTCCCATTCACTGGATTCTGGAGGGTCAGCTTGGGCAAGTTGGACATAATACGTTGCATAGCCGCATGCAGGCACGTCAACGGGGAAGGCTACCCGCACACGGCGCTTGCGGTTGGCTTTCAGCGTCTCCATCCAGAAAACTGGCTCGTCGCTCAAGACCTGGCATGGAATAACCTGCCCGGTATTGTCCACCACCTGGAAGTCCTCCGCCAACGGGTCATCAAACTCGAAATCCAGGTCGCCCACCGCCATCTCATGACGGTGCCAGGCCAGTGGGTTATACACAAAAACGGGCATACCATCCTGGCAGGTGAAGTCGGTCTCCTGAGCAATCTGTCGCAGACTATCGCGCACAACAATTTGGCAGATTTGTTCCGCCTGATTGAAGCGGTACAGCATTTCATTGTGGACTTGGTCGATGCCGCAGCCATAAATATCGTCATGGGGGTGGTTCTTCAATAACCAACGCCAGGCCGTCCAAATCAGATCCTGGGTGCCCTCGGGTATCTTCGCGCCACTCATCCAGGCTATCACCGCCAGAGGCTCTGCGTAATGCTCCAGAAGAGTTTCAACTTGGTGGTTCATTTGTTTCAGATAAATGCGTGTGGCGTATACACCTTGTAATATCTCTGAATACTTCCCCCAACGAAATTCCCCCGAAAATTCGGGCAGGTCGGGCCGGGCTTCTCTCACTTTAGCCAGGTGTTCTTGCAGGGTGCCGTGGTTAAACTCGCAGTCTGTCAATTCACCTTTTGCCAGGGCAACCATATCAGGCAGGCGCGGCTCGGCCTCCTCATGGTCAATCCCGTTCATTAGCAGGATCGCATTTGTGTGGCCCATCGGCGCGAGCGCATCCACGGCCTTACGGATTTGGCGCAGCGCCAGGTCACTGTCGAACGTCATCTGCGAGGTATCGCCCCAATGAATAGCATATCCCAGATTGGAAATATTGTGGTATCCCCATGGCATCCAAATCGTTGTGACAGTGGAGCCATCCGGCGCCCGCCAGAGAAACTCTGTGCCCAACCGCTCGCCCTCTGCGCCTAGTCCGCGCCAGAAAAAAATGTTATCAATCCCGAAACCGCGCAGGATCTGGGGTAACTGGGCAACATGACCAAAGCCGTCCGGAACATATCCAATCTTGCTGACACCTCCATATATCTCGCCCACGCGGTGTCCGAGCATCATATTGCGAATCAGCGCCTCAGGGCTTACCAAAAACTCGTCCGCCAAAACGTACCAAGGTCCGACCTTCAGACGCCCTTGTATGCAAAGATCCACCAGCTCCGACTGGCGCTGAGGGCGCACTTCAAGATAGTCTTCCAGGATAATCATCTGGCCATCTAGCATGAATACGCGATAATCCGGTCGTTCCGCCATGATCTTTAACAAACGATCCACAAGGCGTACCAGACGAGCGCGGAATTCCTGAAAGGTCACGTACCACGCACGATCCCAATGGGTGTGGCTGACAATTGTGACGAATTTTTTCTCGCTCATAGAACCTCACGTCATTATTCTCAATTGATAGGATATTTGCCATATCGATGGCAGGAGTTGACCATCGCCAGGACATTATCGATCTGGCAAGAACGGGTGATCGAGTTGCTGCTAGATAAGATAAACCTGCCATCCGCGGCTACCCGGCGAATCGTCTCTCGCGTCAACTTTTCCACTTCTTCTGGTGTGGCAAGCGACAGAGCGTTAATGTCGATATTACCAACTAGGCTTACCCGTCCGGCTACCCGCCGTTTCACATCTTCAATATCCACTGCGTCGGGTTCGATCGGGTGGAGTGCATCCATTCCCAATGAAAGCAAATCTTCCAGGACAAGTAGGAAGTTGCCGTCCGTATGAAAAACCCATGGTATTGTAATAGCTTCGGCCACCCGCCGGTAATTAGGCATAAAAACGTCGCGGAAGACCTGCGGGGAAATCATCGGCCCACTCCTGAAAGCAATATCGTCTCCAGCCCAGATGAAATCGAAACCCAGTCTACAAATGTGCCGGACTGCGCGCGCGTACCAATCGCTGTAAAGGTTAAACAAGGTTTCTATTAACTTAGGATCATCATACAAAGCATAGGAAAAATGATCCCAGCCCATGCTCAATACCACCGGATCTGAACCGAGATTGATAAAACAGCCAATGGCATACCCATAAGGTTGAAACCTCTCAATAAAACGGCGCGCTGGCTCGTAGATGCGCTCATCATCCGGGTCTGGTAGGTTTACAATCCCGAGATCATCCCGTTTGTGGATTAGACCGCCCTCTACGAAATACTGTCCTTCTGTGAGGCGGGTTTTGAAATAGATCTGTGGCTGGATGCTCATACATATGCCATCTAGGTGCAGGGCTCTTGCTAGGTCGAGCGGGTCGTAAGAATAGCCTCCAAAATAAGCACAGGTCACCGGTAGCGTCCCGGACATCGGTGTTGGCTGTTCAATGGGAGGTAAGTTAAGCAGGCGCCTAGCAAAATGCTCGTCGATATATAATTCCATATAAGGCACCCGGTCATGTTCCTCGCCACACAATGCGGCTAAAACCCGCTGGCGTGAGACCTTATCAGCCATCGCTCATCTCCCGAGTCGAACACTCGCCGAACAACAAGCCGGTATATTGGTCTGCACGACCCCGCTTTCAGGCACTTCCCACTGAATCTCCCGTTTATCGGAAGCGATGATGTAGCGTAGATATGTTGGCTCCCAACCTATGTGGAACCGTAAAATGAATTCCCGTTCTACAGGTCCATCCCATGAAATCTTCAATCCGGTTTCTTTCAGCTCACCCTGGATATCAGTAGCACCCTCATCCTCCAGAAATTGGTAGATGATCTTTCCTGAAGGGTAAATATCCAGGATCAGGGGATCAATCTGCTGAAGAGGAATGCGGTTGGCGGGCTCCATCATTGGGATGACTGCTCCGCTACACACATACAACGGCAGGCGATCCAGAGGTGCTGTGATCATCAGATTTTTAGGACCCTCAAAATTCTGCCCACTCCAATAATCAACCCACTGACCTGCCGGCAGGTAAACGCTACGCTGGTCGCTATCATCAAGTATCGGAGCCACCAGGAGCCATGGCCCGAACATATATTGAAAATCTTTGTTATAGCAGTTGGGATCATCTGGAAAGGCAAGCGTCATGGCGCGCATCACCGGCATCCCTGTCTGGCTGGCTTCGTGTGCGCACGCGTAAAGGTAGGGGAAAAGCTGGTAGCGCAAGCGAGCATAATGGCGGAAGATATCCAGCGCTCGTTCGCCAAAAAACCACGGCTCACGCTGGCTCTCCCCATGGCAGCGAACATGGGAGCAGAACATACCAAATTGCGCCCAGCGGATGTAAAGCTTCTTATTGGGGTGCCCCCGGTAGCCGCCCACATCGTGACTCCAAAAAGGAACTCCCGATAATCCAAGGCTGAGACCACCCCGAAGCGTAAACGCCATACTATCCCATTCACACGCTGGGTCGCCGGACCAGCAGGTTGGGTAACGCTGGTTCCCGGCCCATCCAGAACGCGACCATACCACCCCTGCTCCTCTGACCTCCTGGGTTACCTCGAAAACCACCTGGTTGTAATATAACGGGTAAAGATTGTGCATCTCAGCGCCGGTCATGCCATTGGCGAAGTGGGCATCCACAGGAATGTCCTCTCCGAAATCTGTCTTGAAAACATCCACACCCTGGCGTAACACCGGACGCATTAACGACTTGTACCACTCAACAACTTCTGGAAGCGTTAGGTCTACGATTGCCACACGGGCATTCCATGAAGACCTTTCGTCCGTTACCTCGGTGACGCCCCCAGGAAGTGCTGAAAGGGAAAGACCATAGTCAATGATGTATACATCTCCGTCTGCGCGCAAAGCAAAGTATCCCTTTTGCTTTCCCTCTTCAAAAAGGTCGCTTTCGATTGAAATATACGGATGCTGCCAGAGAGAGAGGCGCAGACCATTAGCATGGAGATCAGAAATCAAGCCATCCGGATCAGGAAAGGCTTGCCGGTCCCATTGAAAATCGGCATATTTCCGCCAGCGCATCCACCATGGATCTATGTGGATCACATCGCAAGGGATGTCATGTTCGTCTATACCCTCTATTAAACTACGGATGCCAGAGTCATCCCGGTAAACGCCACTCCCAGAAAGCCACACACCGAACGACCATTTCGGTGGAACTGGTGCATGACCTGTCAACGAAGAATAATCTTTTATGATATCTGCGGGGGTGGTGCCTACAATTATAAACAGGTCCAGGTATGGTCCATCCACTTGGATTGTGTAGGTTTCACACGATTCGGTGCCAAGCTCAAAGACACAGCGTCTCCCGGTATTGACAAACAACCCATATCCACCGCTGCTGATTAAGAAAGGAACATTCTTATAGGCTCGCTCGCTTGCTGCACCAAGGGCATCAAGCGTCCATGAGGTAATCCGCTGACCTACCTTATCCAAGCGAGTAAACTTCTCACCCAAGCTATAAAGATGTTCGTCTGGGTGTAAGTGGAAAGACTCGGTGACGCAAGATATCTTCCCATGCAGGTCACGCACGTATCCCAGCGGCAAGATGAACAAACGGTTCAAGCCATCCACATCGTAAGGGTTCTCGCGGCAGATAATTTCCCCGCTTTTGTTTCGAAAAGAGACACACCACGGTTGGCGTTCGATCTGGAGGGTAATTTCTGCATTACTCACGATTATGCGATGCTCAACTTCCGATACCATCAATGGGAGCGGGGTGGATTGCCTGGCGACAATGGGCAAATCGGGTATGGGAGTGCCACAGGGTGCAAGACGCATACGCCATACCCGCTCCGCCTCACAGGAAAAGGTGACGGTCACCTCAGAGCCGTCGGAGTCTTGGGCATCCACAACCAGCTGGTCATTAATCAGACCCCAACGATTGAGGCGTTTGATCCACTCGAAACCCTGCGGTGCGTTGATGACCGAGTCAGCCATTATTATTCCTCTAAGATGAGCGAGTAGATTTCTTCCAGATCAGTTACTGGCCAGGAGTCGTCAATGATACCATTGGTTATATCAACATGAATGAATAAACCGCGATTGGTTGTGCGTGCCCCAAGGATCTGTTTTACGTAATCTGTCATACCGTTGAATTTGTAATTTTTATTAAAGCCCACCCGGCAGGCGAGCACAACTCTGCCTCCAAAATGTTCTAAAACCTTGGAGAAAGGCACTTCACTAGCGCCAAATTCCAACCCGCGCAGGTTGTGGATCTTTTCCAGCGCTGGTATTTGGTGCAGCCAGTTCCCGCACGAATGGACATACAGACCACCAAAGGCGTCGGATAACTGGTTGAAGTACGGCACGCCGAACGCCTCCATGTGGCGGCTGGAAATCATCACCGAGTCATCATTGCTGATTGATATCCCCCAACCATCCGGGATCCAGGGTTGCATCAGGGAGGGCACAAAAACCACTGCTGCCTTACGCTGCTCGCGAACAAAGGTAATCGTCAGCTCGGTGATCATCTGTAGAAGACAGTGGACGATTTCCGGGTGGGTGTTTATAGCCAAAAGAAAATTGTTGTGCCCCATGATCAGGGAAGCGTTGTCCAGCGGTCCCTGAATGTCTGTTAGACGGATAGGGAATTGACCATTGGTTTCCTGACGAAAGTAGCGCGTGTAATCCAGGATCCTACCCAGCTCGCCGTCACGCAGACCGGGCATCTCAAGGTCTGCGATTTCATCTGGATTCTCGATGAGCGGGCGTACTGTAGGGAAGTCTCGCTCTTGCCATACCACCTCGCAGCCGAACGCCGATGGGATGGTTATAACACCCACAGTCGGCGTGAGAGCAGGGACAAAGTCTCCACGGAAAGCGAGCTGCCCTTGGATCTCTTCCAGTTGAGCGCACAAGAATTTTTTCGGATCCTGCAAACGAGTGCGCACAGTGTCGGTTCCCTCAACGGAAAACAAGGCAGAGACCACTGGTTTACCGCCGCGCAGGCGCGGACCCGTATAGCCGATCAGGAAACCGGGTCTCTCCTCGTTCTTACATCGCCATAGTCTCTTCAAGAACTCACGGCTGGCAGCTATCCTGTCACTCGTTACATTCACCATATATCAGGTAGTCGGTTTATCACATTCTTATGCAAGTTTTTTGAACAGGTGTTTACGAATAACGCCCATATTCTTCAGCTGCTTCTGTCATGGCGTTGATGGTCTCCACTGGTGACCCTGGGACAATGTTATTACCATCCTGAATGATCAAGCCTCTGTAAGGTGCGAGTTTTTCGATCACTCGGCGGGTGGCTTTTTTTACCTGTCCAGGTGTTCCGTTGGCAATCAGAAGGGGGTTTACATTTCCCAGTAGAACCACGCGCCCACCCATGATTTGGGCAATTTTGTCCAGGTCAACCTGCCAACCGAACCCCTGGTACTCATTTATCTTCAACTGGTTGGTAAAGATATCCAGCAGATGGTCAGTGTGACCGCACATATGCATGCTTGCCCAATCAAAATGATCGCGCAACCTCTGGTTGTATGGGAGGAGAACTTCCTGCCAGGTATCCGCCGAGATGTAAGCCGCCAGATCATCCGTCCAGGCAAAATCGCGGTTCTTTGTTTTTTCCTCCTCCCAACAAAAATCGAGCCATTCGATTGTTTTTTCCGTAATAATATGCAGCAACTGGCATACGAAATCCGGACGATCCAGGATTGCAATAAAGGCTTCTGTTGTTCCCATCAGATATGCTGCGTTTGTAAAGGGTCCGTTTGAGGTATGTGTCAATGCAGGATTTGCCCCAGGATAAAAGATCGGACCGCCCTGGAAGCGGACCGGGTATTTATCAGCAATACTCATCATCGCCCGGCGGAACTCGATCTGGCGACCGTTGAGGCCATTGTTGATGGTATCCATCTTCTCCAGCCGTCGCAAGTCGTCCTCCGTTCGTATCCAGCCTTCCTCATGGACAACCGGAATATCATTATCCGGAAAATCAACTTCGCATCCCATCGCGGAAGCCTCGGTTGCGTTCTGAAAATCAGTCCACCCCCCCACCCATGCTCCGGTTATCGAATACGCATCGGTCCTGACATTTTCCATCAACCACTTTTGACCGAGGATTTGCGAGCGGAGCATGATCTCGGGATCATTGTAGTAATCTGTGAAACGCACACCGATCTGGGGCAGCAAGTAACGGTAGTTAATTGCCGGAATGACAGCAACCCGGTCAGGGGATTCAAAACGTTTGGTTTTTATCACCCGTTCTTCGCGTATGGCAATTTCTTCAATAGGGACCTCGATTTCAATCACTTCTGCCATGCTTCACCTACTTGATTGCACCTTTTGTCAGACCGCTTACGATCAGCCGCTGGAAGAACAATACAAGCAGCAACACAGGAATGATCATGCTCACACTGAGAGCGCTCATCAGATCCCAGGGGCGACCAGCACCCATGGCAGGATCGACTGCCAGTTCCACCAGTCCCACGCTCAGAGTCTTGGTAGCAGAGCTGGTAGCGAACACCAGTGGGTAGAGCAGTTCGTTCCAGGAAATGATAAAGTTTATGATGATCATTGTGGCTATGGCTGGTTTAACCACCGGCACTACCACCTGCCACAAAACCTGGGCAAGGTTGGCGCCATCGATATGCGCAGCTTCCTCCATCTCCTTTGGTATCTGCTGGATGAATGAGACCAGCGTCCAGACGGTGAAAGGGATGATCAGGCTGGACATCAGCAAGATCATGCCTAAGCGGCTGTTGATCAAGCCTACGGTTTTATACAGTTCAAACAACGGCACCAGGGTCCCGATTTGGGGAATGGCAATCGAGACAATAAAAATCAGAAAGATGATGTTGCTTCCTCTAAAATGAGCCCGCGCCAGTGCATAGGCTGCCAGGAATGCAAACAAGACGGACACAACAGCCGAAGAAAACGCGAAGATTAATGAATTAAAATAGTAACGAAAGAAGGGGATATTATTGACAAGTTTTCCGTAATTCTCGAACGTGATCTCAGTTGGAAACCAGCGAGGGGGGATGGAAAACATCTGGTACCTGGGTGTAAACGAGGAGATGGTGATCCAGTAGAACGGCAGTAAAATCACAAATAAGAACAACGCAACACCAAAGTACAACAGGAAATGATTGAAGTAGCGCTCCAAACGGTAACGCCATGGATTATATGTACGTGTTGTAGAACCTGTAGCTGTCATTTGTATATCCGATCAATACTCGACTTCTACCTTACGGAAAAGCATCAAACCCAATCCACCCATAATGAAGACCAACACAAACAATACCAGACTGATGGCGGAGGCATAACCAAAGTTGAGGCCACCAAAGGCAGCCCGGTAAATGTTATACGACAGGACGGAGGTGGAAAATCCAGGACCGCCACCGGTCATTGTGTAGATCAGGTCGAAGGCAGCTAATTGCCATACAATCATAAACAACCCAATCGTAACCACCTGGGATAGGATGAGCGGTAGCGTGATCTTGAAGAAAGTTTGCAACTTGCTGGCGCCATCCACCCTGGCAGCTTCATATAACTCAACCGGTACCCCTTGCAAAGCCGCCAGGAAAACAAGCGCCAGGAAGGGAGTGCTTTTCCAAACGTTAGCAATTATTACGGCGGCTTTCGCACCTAATGAGGTTGTTAACCAGGGGATCGTCAGGCCGGTCAAACGGTAGGTCAGATCCGTGATAAGGCCGTATTCGCTGTCAAACATCCAGCGAAAGCCCATGGCAGCCACTACCATTGGAATCGCCCAGGGGATCAGGTTTACCGCCCTGACAAAGCCTCTGCCTCGAAATTTCGCATTCAGCAATAATGCAACAAGCACCCCAAAGAAGAGCTGCAGGAGGGTAGAGACCAGCACAAAGCTGATGGTAAAACTTACGCTGCTGGACACAGACAGGTCGTTGCGCATACGAACGAAATTCTCGAATCCAGTAAATTCCAGAGGTGGAAAAGCCGGATTGTAATTTGTCAGCGCAAAATAAAATGTCCGGAAAAACGGGTAAACACTGGTGAACAGGCGTAGCCCTAAAGCTGGAAATAAGAGCAAAAACGCTACCAGATAGCGACTCCAAACTATTTTTGATATTCGAGGTCGCCGGTATTCACTCATCGTTTTGCCGGGAGAATGAATAGTCGAGATTGTCTTCGAACCCACGGGCAACTCCTAAAAAATAAATTGCGGTACGGGGCGACCTGTCAGCCTTGAGATATGCGTGCACAGACCGCCCCGCACGATAAAGGAACCACATGGAGCCTATGCCTGAAAAAACGGGCAGGCTCATTTACCAGACTGCTAACCCAGTGCCGCCATGAGATCCTTGCCCTGTTGTAGGGCTTCATTCAGGCTGAGCTGTTTGGTCAGGTACAGTTGGGAGACATCGTCAACAATTGTCTCTGCATCAGCCTGCTTCGGGTGGTAAGGTCGCGGTACAAGGGCATTGGATTCCGAGTACAGCCCCATGTAGGGAACCAGGCCGCCCTTCATCACATCCAGGATCGAAGTACGCGGCATGACGAACCAGGACTGGCCTTCAGCCAGAATGGGAGCATTCTCATTGTTTGAAACCCAGGCGATCAAATCCTTGGCTGCATCCATCTTTTCGGAGAACTTTGGTAGACTGAAGCCCCAGCCACCCCACCAAGACTTCGCTCCAGCTGGTCCTGCTGGGGGCAGTGTGATATCAGCTTTGCCTTCCGCATACCAGTCGGTGTTGTCGCGACTGACGCCCCAGAAATAGGGCCACTGGCGCATCATTGCCACACGATCCTTCATGTATAAGTCGTTCTGCTGGGTGTAGTCCTGGGTGAGGACGGTCTCTGACATAATCTTGTGGGTGTAGAGCATGTCATAAGCATACTGGAGCGCCACAGCGGTGCCTTCATCAAAATCGAAGACTTTGCCGCCTGCTGACGCTGCCAGGTACGCAATATACACAAATGTCAGGGCGGGTTTCTTCATGCCTTCGGTGGTGCCCCAGACATCCCCAGAGGTGAAATGCTTTCCAACCTCCACGAATTCATCCCATGTAGCGGGGACTTCGATATTTTGATCCTCGAACCAGTCCGTCCGGTGCCAGAAGTACCCGACAGCGAATTCATGAGGCACGCGATAGCGTTTGCCCTCATAGCTGTGGAAGGGATCTTCATCGACCGGGGGCAGGAACGAGGGTGGGAAATCACCCCAGGTTTCAGCCGGGATGACATCATCCAGCGGCTCGAGCCAACCGGCGCGCGAGAATGCCGGCCCGGAGACATCGTCAAGGCTGAGCACATCCACTGGGCTCGTCTCAGACTGAAACGCAGGGGCATATTTGGTCATCATCTCCTGACCGGTTGTGGGGCCACTCTCCAGAACAACTGTGTGACCCGTCTTCGCTTCCCATGCTTCAATAACGGGCTTCATAGCGTCGTGGGCAAAAGCCTGGATAGCCAGTGTTAGCGTGACCTTCTCAGCACCGCCGCATGCCTGCAGCACACCAGATGCGCTCGCAGCCACCACTGAGGTACCAACGAGTTTGAGGAAATCGCGCCTGGACAAACCTCTTTTCTTAGTCATTTTTCCTTCTCCTTAATAATTATCCTGAATTTGGACTTCTATGTAAGCATCGATGCTTCAACTACAATATGAACAGGTTGCTGGAAATAATATTTTCCTGACAGCACCACCTCCTTCAGCAACGATTAGTCAGCACTCACCATTTCCTCATCACCCGCTATCGGGGCGCGGAAGCCTTTGTTCCACGGGAAGCAACTTTGGAAAGGGTTTGTGGGGCTCAATTTGGTACCAATAAGCCGTAGAGGAGCAATCGTTCGTCAGATTATTAGCGTGCCCATGCTCAATAGTCACCCGGATGGACTCTTCAAAGTATATAGGGTCTTCAATGTGAAAACGATAGAGAGAATTCTTGCCTCGCCAAGGCCATTCTTCGTCGCCGGAGCAGACTGTAATGCCCTGGTATGTGCAGGTCAAATTTTCTCTTTATTTTCCTCAATTCACCTCCTAATTTTCTATGGACCTTTTTGGATTGCCTCGCTTGCCCCACATGAGCGACGGACAATCAATTGAACAGGCAGGATACGCCTCTGGACGCAGGCAGTCTCATTCTTTATCTGGTACAGAATAAGATCACCCGCGGTCGCACCTATCTCAAAGGGTCGTTGAGCAATGGTAGTTAAGGGGATGTCAAGTTGGGTAGAAATATCCAGGTTATCGAATCCAACCAGGGCAAGATCCTCCGGTACAGATATATTCAAAGAGCGGACGACGCGCTGAACTGCTATGGCAAGCTGGTCATTTGCCGCAAAGATCGCTGTAGGTCGTTCGGGCTGAAGCAACTGCTCTTCCAGAGCAACCTGGTCGATTTCCGGGTAGCCCATCACTTCCCATTCGAGACCTGGATCAGGTTCTATCCCCGCCTCCAACAAGGAATGACGATAACCAAGCCGGCGGTGCTTCATAGTAGTGGCCAAATCCACCCAACTGAGGAAAGCAATCCGGCGGTGTCCCAGTGCTAATAAATGTTGGGTGGCGTTCATCCCACCCCCAAAATTGTCGCTGGTTACATAGTCTGAGTACAAGCCACGGATATAGCGGTCTACCAGCACTAGCGGGTAGCTTTTTTGGATAAGCTCGCTAAGGATTGGGCTGGCAGCATTAGAATTTACGGGGTACAAGACGATGCCCGCTACCCCTCCTTGCTGTGTGGCCTCGCGGATTACTCGCTCCTGGTTATCGATATCGTTTTCAACGTGATGGAAAATCACAGCATAGCCGTTGGCACGTGCTACACTTTCCAAACCGAGCAAGATTGAGGAAACAAACGAGTCACGGACATAAGGCACAATAAAAGAAATGCTGTGGTCATTCAGCCCAGAAGTTGGTTTATTGACACTGGGGCGTGAAATGAATGTCCCTTTACCGCGCTCGCGGCGTATAAAATCTTCGTTTTCAAGTTTAGCCAGCACCTGGCGTATAGTCCCGCGCGATATGCCATAAACCTCGGAGAGTTCGTGTTCTGAGGGGAGCATCGCCCCAGAGCTCCACTCTCCGGATTCGATACGCTGCTTGAGAGCAGTGTAAATTCGCATGTATAGGAGTGGTTCTTTCGTGGGTTTTTGCATTCTAAATAATCGCTAGTGGGTAAATTTTCAAGTCTTATGTGCTATCCAGATAATCCAACAACGCCCATAACATAGCACTACCAGCCACATTGCGCTTCCAACCATAGGGTTGTGCTCCAATCCCACCCTGAAGGCGCAGTGAGCACGCCAGGAGCACTCCATTGCCAACCCGAGCTTCGAATAAATATTCACTTATATGGAACTCCCGAGCATCCAACCTGCGCAGGATTGGATGTATACTGACTAAAACCGGAAGTGCTTGCTCTAGTTGGTAGCTAGCAAAAGCCACGTCGCTTGCCATTCCAAAGAACTGCATATCTGCATAACCACGCTGTGGAAAAATTTCCCAAACTGGGTGAACAGGAAATAGTAAAACCGCTTCTCGCCAGAAAGGGCAACGACGAGCAGCTAATGGTTCATTCCCTTGTTGAAGTAGTAATACCCTTCCACCACTTTCTAAAAATTTTTGCAAATTGTCATCCCAAACCATAGTCAGCAGCAGCCCATCTAAGGAAAGATGGTTAGAAGATCGAACTCGTTGGACTGGATTAAGCCATTCTCCACAATCATCCAGGACATTCGTGGGATCGACTATCTCCAGATTTACCGGGGGATCTGGCAAACGAGGGTAAACCCAAATCGGCCAGTTGTTGGTTACAGTCAATCCGGCATATGTAAGGGTGCCATTTAAACGCAGCTCGGCTGCTCGTTCTACAACTGGCATCTGGCATTTGATATTGCCCACCTCGTGCGGTATACCTTGCAAGATTGCTTCAGTGACATTATTACTACCAGCTTCAATCTCAACCCCCTGCGAGTCAACCAGCGACCAGCTAAATTGGCTGCCTGCCGAAAGTTCTGTACCGTTCAGGCTGAGAATTCCATGCCAACGTCCAGTCGTTCCTGACCACAGGTTATATGCGTCTAGACGATCAGGACGGTCTCCGCCATTGTGCCAGCGGCGCCGGCGGTCAACGTCCAGACTGAGAACCGCCTCATCGTTGATCATTCGAAACTCTCTTGAAGGCCATTTAGGACGGGCGAGATCATCCCAGATACCCGAAGTTGAAATCGGAGTATCTCTTAGACCCGTGACAACATAGCCCCCCATCCCAGCTCGGTGACGCACAAGTTCCAGGGTATATTTCCGTACCACCAGCGACTGGGCATAAGAAATTTCTACCAGTTCTTGTGGGGTAAAACCTGGCTTTGCGCGCTCTAGTCGTTCCTGCATTTCAAGCATGGCCAAGGACTCAGACCGCCAGGTGGTCACCGGGTTTTCGGCAGTCATCCACCAGGGCTTGCGATCACTATTAGCATTTACTAACTCATCAATATCGCGGAATGTGTCTGAGTCGCAAAATTCGCCAAAAATCCATGGACGTGGGGTCTGCCAATCACGTCGCCAGTTATCCAGCAATGGTTCAAAATAATGGATATCGAAATAGGGATGATAATCCGTAAAATCAGAAAAATCATAATCAAGCCCCCCGTAGGATTCACCGGAACCGCTATTATCACACACCAGGACATTCGACACCAAACTACGTACGGTATCGTTCAAACTGCCAAGCAGCTCTCCATCCACAACCTGGCTGAGTTCACACCCCAAGCTATACAAGACCACCGAGGGGTGATGACTGGTTAGGCGTGTCATTGCAGCGTATTCATCTGGAAGGGTTGTGCGCAGTTCAGGTGTGATTTCTGGTAACCACATTGGCCATTCCTGCCAGATGAGCATACCTTCTTCATCAGCGATCTCATAATAAGTCTGGTTGGGAACAAATAAGCACAATTTAATCATATTGAAACCCAACTCGCGGACACGACGCATTTCTGCCCGTGCTTGTTCTGGAGAATACACAGGTGCGATCAGGTCTGGCTCCCATCCCCAAGATAATATACCGTGCACCATAAACGGCTGTCCATTGAAAAGGAGCTGGTCACCATCGGCAGACAGACGACGGAAGCCCATTCGTTGAATAGCCCGCGCAACCGGCTTGTCATCTTCCAACAAACTTATGTGGACTTTGTATAAAATCGGGTGTGATGGGCTCCACAAGATGGGGTCTGGAAGGATCAGGCAAGTGTCCAACTTCCCATCGGTTGTGAATGGTAAGTGGTGACTTGTGATCAATCTCTCACCCAAGAACACTTTTATCTCCCAATCTCCTTTTGATAAAAGATTCCCAAACGTTACCGCCTGACAACGAATATGCACTTGATGCGTATCTATATTCGTATCGATTTGTAAGTCATCCAACCCGAACCGTAGGGCTCGCAAACGAACTGGTTGCCAGATACCCCCAAACGCCGTCGCCACATCGGGTAAAAACCCTGCCAAGCTACCGCGCATCGGGTAACGTTCACCAGGCTTATAGATGGTCAATTCAAGGCTGTTTTCTTCCCCCAAGCGGGCTACTGAGGTCAGGTCTACTGCAAATGGTGTCCATAAACCTTGATGTTTGACTACTTCGACCTCATTGAACACTATTTCACATGCATAACTAACTGCATCAAATTCCGCCAAGATGGTTTGGCCTGCCCAACTCTCCGGTAAGATTACCTCCCGCTGATACAAAGCCGGTCCTTCGACAAACTTAGAATATCCCTGCGACTCCCAACATCCAGGCACCTGAATAGTTCCCTGGGTGGATTTTCTGTTAAGTGAAAAAATCCATGTTCCGTTCAGAGAGATTGTTTCAGCAAGATCATTCTTAATCATCGGGTGATCTTTATTTTTTTGGGGGGTATCAGCTATATTGTGAAACAAACGGGCAAGTAAAGAAGCAACGTGTAACCCTGTCAGTCATTGGAAGCGAGTGTACAAGTTTGTACATTCTGTATAGCAGATATATACAAATTTGTCAAGCGTCGATCAAAAGCGTGCTAGCCCAAAGTAGTAGAGTCCCCTTTGTGCAAAGTTAAAATGTCCCCTTCGATGGAATGAACACACAAAT
>DAOVCZ010000161.1 GCA_030669775.1 Chloroflexota bacterium
CGTTTCGAGTCCGTATCGGTAAGGTTGGATACAACCCCTCCTGATGAGCCTTTAAGAGCAGCCTGGGCGATCGCCAGCCGTACCTGGGGAGTAGCGCCGATTGTCAATGAAGACGGCACGCCCTTTGGGTTAGTTAATGGACCCAGCTTGTTTGCACTATTAAGTAAGTTAGTAGGACCCCATCCTCGCCGCCAAGAGATGCGCATTTCCGATATTTTGGACCTTCCGTGCCGGGAGGCGGCAAACACGAATGTACCCAGCTTCCTGGCATCTGGCCGTATACGTGACTCGATCTTGAGAATATTACGAGCAGAAGGTGATGATTTTTGGGTAGTCGATGAGCAGGGAAAATATATCGGTGTCTGCCGCCAACGCGAAGCCCTCAATCCACCCCGCTTGCGGTTGATTTTAGTGGATCATAATGAACCTAACCAGGCCATTGGAGCCCTGGAAGAAGCTGAGCTGGTTGAGATCCTGGATCACCATCGCTTGGGCAGTACCACCACCCATGTGCCCATCCGCTTTACGATCGATGTTGTGGGAAGTACGAGCACGTTGGTCACCGAGCGAATAGAGGAGTCTGGCTTGAGTGCTCCACCTACCCTGGCTGGTTTAATGCTGGCAGGATTGCTGGCTGATACATTGCTGTTGCACTCTCCTACAACCACCGATCGGGATAAACAGGCAGCTGAACGTCTCTCTCGCTGGGCTTTTATCCCTGGCGCTCCCCTGGAGGGGGAAACGATTGAATCCTACGGTGAGCAAGTGATTCAAGCTGGTTCAGGGATCGCCAGTCGTGAACCAAGTGATGTTGTCAGCACAGATACCAAAGTCTATGAGGCGGGAGGGGAGGATTTTGCTATCGCCCAGGCAGAAGTGAGCGACCTGGTAATGCTAAAAGAACGGCTTCCTTCTTTAAAGCGGGCACTGTGCGATCTACGAGATAGAAGAGGATTGGATTTTGCGATGTTGATGGTAACCGACGTTGTGGGAGGATCGAGTCGCTTAATCTTGACCGATGATTTGCCCATTCTTGGAGAATTACCTTACCCGAAGCAACCTGATGGAACCTTATTCGCGGAGGGTGTCGTCTCACGAAAAAAGCAGCTCCTGCCGGTCGTGCTTGGTTTACTTGAAGGATAATCAACGAATTTCATTCCTTGAGGGTACAAACAGGTTATGTCCATCTGGCGTGCGATAGCTGAACTTGAAGATAAACATGAAGTTGGGGTCCTTTGTACAATAATCCACAGTCAGGGATCAACGCCACGCCATACAGGCAGCAAGATGCTGGTGTATGCTGATGGCAGCATCACAGGCAGTGTTGGTGGTGGAGAATTAGAGAGTAGAACCATTGCTGCTGCCCTCGAATCGATGAACGATGGCAAACCTACCCGGTTGGAATACAGCATGAGCGATCCTGACCAGGGAGATCCTGGTGTGTGCGGTGGACAAGTGGAGATTTATATGGAACCGATCGTACCGAAACCCACACTCGTTATCGTTGGAGCAGGACATATTGGCCGAGCGGTAGCTTATCTTGCCCATTGGTTGGATTTTAAAGTTGTCGTCAGTGATGACAGACCTGAATTCTGTGACCCTGAATTAATTCCAGAGGCAGCAGAATTTTTCCCGGTTCCATTTGAGCAATTGAGCGATCAACTAAAAATCTCTCCCTGGACACATATAGTTTTGACCACACGCAGCGTTGATATTGATGTCCCGGGATTGCCAAAGATTCTGGATTCGCCTGCTGCGTATATTGGTGTGATTGGTTCGAAACGTCGCTGGGAGACAACTCGCAACCAACTGGAAGAGGCTGGCGTCTCTGCGGATAAGATTAATCGCGTCCAATCCCCGATGGGTATTGAAATTCATGCAGAGACTCCTGAGGAGATCGCCGTCAGCATTTTGGCCGAAATCATTCAAATTCGGCGTGGATTTGAATCTTAGATCTATTTAAAAAGTATACTATTATTACATCTCGCGCTGCCTTGATCAATGCAGCTGAAATGTATGGAGAACCACATGTGGCGTGAATACCTAAACGTAACTTCCATTGACGAAGCTCTGGATATCCTATCTGAGCGCGGTGTTCGCGCCCGGCTTGTTGCTGGAGCGACCGACTTGATCCTTGAAATCGAGCGTGGTGTGCGGGTAGGTATCGATACCCTTGTTGATGTGACCCGAATTCCGGGTTTAGATCAAATCAGCCTGGATGAAGAAGGACTGATTCATCTTGGACCATTAGTCACCCACAACCACTGTGTAGCCTCTAAATTAATTCGAGAGAGAGCATTACCGCTAGCTCAAGCAGCCTGGGAAGTGGGTTCACCACAAATACGAAACCGGGGAACTATTGCTGGAAACTTGATCACCGCCTCTCCGGCAAACGATACGATCACACCTTTGATGGCTCTGGGTGCACTGGTAACTCTACGGTCTCGTTCCCAAGAGCGCATCATTCCCTTACAAAGATTTTATCTGGGAGTTAGAGAAACAGTGATGGAGCCGGATGAAATGCTGGTAGATATCTCCTTCCCTGCCTTGGACTCAAGTCAATTAGGAACGTTTATCAAACTGGCGTTACGGCGGGCACAAGCCATCTCACTGGTAAATGCAGCCGCGATCCTAACCTTCTCTGACCAAAAGAGCGGATCACAAGATAAGCATATCATTGAGAAAGCAGTCATTACTTTAGGCGCCGTGGCTCCGCTCATTATCCACACTCAAGAGGCGGAGAATTATCTTGTTGGGCGCTCTCTTGATGAAAAGACGATTGAGAATGCAGCTCGATTGGCTGAAGAAGCTTCTAAACCGATCGACGATGTGCGCAGCTCCCGTGATTACCGCCGGGAAATGGTTCGAGTATGCACGTTACGAGCACTTCGAGATATTGCATCAGGTGAGGTTTCTAAAGCGGTTCCTGAAAAACCGGTTTTGCTTTGGGGTGAGAGTAATTTGGGAACTGCTTCCATTTTGAATTCATCATCGAAACATTCTGCTGATCTGTCAAGGATAGATACTCGCATTAATGGAAAAGAATACACCTTTAATAATGGGTGTGAAAAGAGTTTGCTGCGTTTATTACGGGAAGATGCTGGTCTGATCGGGACTAAAGAAGGCTGCGCAGAAGGTGAATGCGGTGCCTGTACTGTTTTCTTGGATGGCGCAGCGGTTATGAGCTGCCTGGTTCCAGCTGCCAGAGCACATGGCGCAGAAATTATCACCATTGAGGGTTTGTCTAAGAACGGGGATTTGCATCCGGTCCAACAAGCGTTTATTGATGAAGGTGCAGTACAATGTGGCTACTGCACGCCAGGGTTTATCATGTCAGCAGCCAAGCTGCTGGAAGAGCGACCGCAACCAACTCTTGAAGAAATTCAGATTTCCATAACTGGTAATCTTTGCCGCTGTACAGGGTACTATAAAATCATATCAGCCATCGAGAGTGCGAGCCAAATGGAGTTCGAAGATGACTAAATACGATCCCACCTACCAACCGCGAAGTCGCAGGTCGCTCATCCCCCCAGTTCATCCAGTCTGGCGAGGTATTGGTTGTTTTCTTCTGATCTTATTGCCAATTGTCTCCTTCGCTGGGGCGAAGTTGCTTGTCCAGGCTAACAATCGACAAAGATGGGTTCAAATTCCGACTGAGCTGGGAGGTTCATTTTTTGTCCCCGTTGTTGGTCGCGTTGTGTATGCTGATCTCGCCGTGACAGTGATCTTGATCGTGATCGGATTTGCTTTGTTAACTGCTGTATATGCAGTTTTCTACCGGATCATTGGTATTCCGCGCTATGGCCCCCTGGACTCTCCTCCCGGATAAGTTTTGTTGAAATAAATATAATTTCCAAGAGCTGTAATTCATATGGAACGAACTGTACCCAGCACTGCTTCCGAAGAGATTGAACTATACCAAAGAACGTATTATTCTTTGCTGCGCTCAACCGCGGAAGTACAAATTCGAACGTTAGAGGAAGCTCATGCACGCATGAATTCCTTACTCCACTCGAATGCACGTGAGACCGCGCCGGATTTATCTGCCTTCGTCTATTCGATTCTCCGCTTACCATCCATGATATATCATGTTCAATTGGTTGTCTTGGGGCAAAGCCCTGAGGTATTTACCCAGCGTGGTTTTGGAGAAGTTGAAAAATGGCAGCAGGTATTTGCCCCAGCCAGACGCAGGCGTTGTTTTTTCGATGGTAATAATATCCTCGCCTGTAATATCGCCAGCCGGACAGATATCGATGATGTGGTCCCATTGCTGACTGCTTATCAAATTGAATGGAACAAATTTCATGCTCTGTTCCAAATGATCCCTGATTCAATCTCCTTATCGAATATTGAGGATGATCCGGAAACATTTACACAAGTCGCCAAATATTTAAAAATAACTGAAAATGATCTAGAACAGCTGCAGCTATTAATGGGAGCAGAATTCTCTCACATTATGGGCGAGATCGCTTCCCGTCCATGCCGTTTCCGCTTGCAGCTGCTGAGTGGTTCATTAAGTGATTATTGGCGAGCCACCCGCATCTGGTGGGACAATATTCAGGCTGAATGCCCGAAACTGCAGGAAAAACCCGTTTATTTCATCTCCAGCAATCCCCATAGTGTGGTAAATCTTCTCTCCGGCTTTGCCTTAAAACATAGAGATGATCTTCTCGCTTTCATCGAGGAATCGGGTAATGGAGATTTAGCAGATGAATGGGCGAAGATCAAGGAAGATCGGGTGCCATCCAACCGTGAAAATTTCTTTAATTACGTCTTTAAAGAGTACTTGGATCATCCCCAAGGTCGCCAGCTTGAATCATCCATGACAGAACATGAGAAAACACTGGGAATCCAACGTATTCCCAGCCTGCATAGTTTTGATGTTGAAGCCCAGGTGATCCAGCTTTCTCAATTGGATCCTGCCTCGATGGATTCCCGTTTAGGTCAAGACCTGGCATTCTTAAGAGAGAGCAATGCGCTGATTTTAAACATTGACTATCCCTTAGGAATGGCAGCCTACAATATCCTCTCAAAGGTATCTGCGCAGGTTGGAGAAATTCTGGGTGTTTATGTGACGGGCAAAGCTGCGACCCTGAATGGGATTATTGGTGATGTCATGATCCCCACTGTGGTTCAGGATGAACATTCGCA
>DAOVCZ010000289.1 GCA_030669775.1 Chloroflexota bacterium
GCATGGTATTCTAGGACCGAAAACGATCGTCGCTCATGCGATCCATATCGATATCAAAGAAGCGGAATTGTTGGCTGATACCGGTACCTGGGTGACTCATCAACCACGGTCGAACATGAATAATGGTGTTGGTGCTGCTCCAATAGAAGAATTCTTGAGAGCCGGAATCAATGTTGGAATCGGAACCGATGGATTCAGTCACACCATGTGGGAAGAGTGGAAAACTGCCTACTTACTTCATAAAGTCTGGCACCGTGATCCAAGGCGCTTTTCTGGTATTGATGCTGTCCGTCTCGGTGTTTATAATAATGCAACCCTGGCAAATAAGTTCTTCCCAGAAGCGCCTCTTGGCCAGCTCATCCCAGGGGCATTCGCAGATTTGATTTTTGTGGATTATCACCCGCACACCCCATTGACGGAAGGCAACTTACCCTGGCAGATCATCTTCGGATTTCATGAGAGTATGATTACAACCACTATCGTGGCAGGTGAAGTGCTGATGCGAGACCGCCAGCTGCTCACACTGGACGAAGAATCCATTACAGCTAAAGCACGTCAGTTAGCTCCGCAAGTGTGGGAGCGATACAATACCTTTGTACCGAATTAAATTGGAGCATCGATGACAGCTGAGAATCCTCTTCCAACGATCGCAATCTTAGGTGGCACAGGAAAAGAAGGACCAGGTTTAGCCTTGCGTTGGGCAAAGTTCGGATATCCAATTATTATTGGCTCACGCCAGCTGGAGAAAGCGCAGGCGACAGCAGATAAATTGAACAACGAATTAGGCATCGATTCGATCCGTGGTTTCGAAAATCGTACTGCAGCACGCAATGCAGATTTATGCGTGCTCACCGTCGTGCATTCAGCCCACGAGCAGGCGATCGATGGTTTGAAAGAAGATCTAAGCGGTAAAATTCTAGTTGATGCAACCGCTCGAGTGGATTTCCGCGATCCTAGACCACCAGCACCCCCATCTGCTGCCAGATTAGCTCAAAATAAGCTTGGCGATCAAGTTCGCGTTGTGGCAGCCTTCCAGAATGTTCCCGCGGCAGCCCTGCGGAAAAATCTTGACCAACCTCTCGATGAAGATGTGCTGATTTGTGCTGATGATCCCGCTGATGCAGTAGAGGTAAGCAAATTAGCCGAATCGCTGGGTATGAACGCTTACTATGCCGGAAATCTAGACAATGCTGTTGTCGTCGAGGGGTTGACATCTATATTAATCAGCATGAACAAACACTATGGTAGTCGATCTGCTACTATTCAAGTTACCGGGATCAATAAGGATTAATTTTGACAAAAATCTGTTCCTCAAGTTTTAATCAGGTTTTTCACCTTGGCCCTCACCCTAACTCCTTTACTTAATATCCCACTGGTTAAACCGGGAGATGATTTAGCTGCACTGATCGTTGCTGCATTAGGAAGCCAGGGATTGGTACTGGAATCTGGAGATATCCTGGTGGTGGCTCAGAAGATAGTATCTAAGGCGGAGGGTCGTTTCGTAAATCTGGCGACAGTAAATCCATCCAGAGAAGCGGTTGATCTCGCGCAGCAAGTCGACAAAGACTCTCGCCTGATTGAGTTGGTTATCCAGGAAAGTAAAAGAATCTTGCGCTTTCGTCCAGGGACGATTATTGTCGAACACCGCCTGGGGTTTGTCTGTGCGAATGCAGGCATTGACCATTCCAATGTGAGCGGGCAAATTGAGGGTGAAGAGTGTGTGCTGCTTCTCCCGGAGAACCCGGATGCCTCGGCTCAAGAATTAAGGGTGCGCCTTGAAGAGATGTGCGATGTCCAATTGGGTATTTTGATCATTGACTCTCACGGACGCGCTTGGCGGATGGGAACTGCTGGTGTTGCAATTGGGATATCGGGGATGCCAGGATTGGTAGATCTGCGCGGAGAGCCGGATTTGTTCGGGTATACGTTGCGCATCACTCAAGTTGGTACGGCGGACGAACTTGCTTCAGCCGCCTCCCTCGTAATGGGGCAGGCCGCAGAAGGCACACCGGTTGTGCATGTGCGTGGCTTTCCTTATGAACTACGGGAAGGTCATTTGAGTGAGTTAATCCGTCCTGAGGAGCAAGATTTATTTCGTTAGGCATTAACGAGATTTAAACCAATATGTTTTTCATCCTAAATACGAACTTTGCTGGTTGAAGGAAATTGTGATAATGAACTGGTGGAAAAACATTAGATATAATGTTGCCAACCGAAGCATAATGATTGCAATTTGATGGAGAACGATTTCTGGGAGCACCTGGAAAGGTTGATCGAAGAGAGCACGATCGTGGTCGATCGTCCGAAAGGAACCGCTCATCCCCAATTCCCAGAAATGATCTACCCGCTTGATTATGGTTTTTTGAAAGACACTACTTCGACAGATGGTGGGGGATTAGATGTCTGGGTAGGTGTGCAGTCAAGCGCAAGATTGGAAGGGATCATTTGTACAATTGATCTCAACAAAAAGGATATTGAGATTAAGTTATTGATTGGCTGCTCGGAAGTTGACCAAAAAACTATCATAGATTTTCACAATTCAGGTGCTATGCGAGCCATTCTTATTCGACGACATTAAAAGGAGCAACATGCGTCTAAAAAAGATTCCC
>DAOVCZ010000132.1 GCA_030669775.1 Chloroflexota bacterium
CCTCGGAATAATTAATGACCAATATTCTAAGTTCATTGAGTATTGGTATTGGGGTAATAAAAATTCAGGAGAAAAAGCTCTGCAATGGATAAAAAGATATGCATAATCACGGGAGCGAACTCAGGGATAGGTAAAGCGGCAGCTTCTCAAATCGTTCTAGAAGGTTATCATGTGATCCTCGCCTGCAGAAATCAAGAGAGAGGTGAAAAAGCTCTTCAAGAAATCCTTGCAGAAACTGGCAGTAATTCCGTTGACTTAATGATTGTAGATATGTCTCTCCAGTCTTCAATCCAAGCTTTCTCGACAGCGTTTCTAACCAAGTATGAGACCCTCAATGTTTTGATCCATAATGCCGCAGCATTCGATGTCACTAATAAGAAGCCCATTTTCACTAGCGAAGGCGTTGAAAGTATCTGGGCAACGAACCATCTAGGACCAGTTCTTTTGACAAACCTGCTTATGGAAGGGATAAAACGAAGTGATCAGGGGAGAATCATAACCATCTCTTCAAAAGGATTGATCGTCTATCCTTTTTTAAGAGTCGATCTGGAAGATCCGGAATTCCGTCAACGAAAATTCAGCGTATCAAAAGCTTATTACCAGTCCAAACTGGCCCAAGTGATGTACACCTATTGGTTGGCAAATGAACTGCGCGATACCCCGAATACAGTGAATTGCATCCGCGTGGCAAACGTCAAGATTGATATCAACAGTCGCTATCCCAATACATCTAAGATTAGTAAATTTATGTACTCAATCAAAAGTCGATCTTCAATATCCCCGGAGGAGATGGCAGAGACTTATACTTATCTGGCGACATCTGAAGATATGAAAGAGACATCCGGAAAGTATTTTGATGACCCCGCGCATATTGTCAGCTCCTCAAAATATAGTATGAGCAAAGAAAATATTGATGCAGTCATGGAATTAACTATGAACTATTTTCAAAAGACTCAAGTAGATAATAATGGAGAGACTGGTGGTGAAATGGGTTTGTAATTGTCGATAAGATTGCAGTTAATGGTAGAAATAAAAAGATACAAATGATGAATTTATCTCGCAATTATGAATAATTACGCAATTATTGGATACTTAAAACCAATTTTTCCTGGGTTTAGGAAAGATGACTACGCGCAAGGTCGGATAGTATAAGATATGAGCAGCTCTTCCCTTTCTAATGATACCTCTCCGGAAAGGCGCATATCCAGACTGGCGATCATAGGGGCTTTGTTGCTTCCCATCGGATTCTTATTAATCTTATTTTTCATCCCGTTGGGCAGAAGCACCACACCAACTTCTCCATCCACCTGGCAAATACTGTTTCGATTTACCCTTCTTCCTTTATCTATAATCGCACCCATCGCTTCAACTGTACTGGGATTTATCAGCATTTCACAAATCCGCAAATCCAATGGAACCATCTACGGACTGCCATTAGCAGTTTTTGTCAGCCTGTTCTACCCGATAATTGTCCTGGATTTAATCCTGATCATCATCGGCTGGACATTTCTTGGGACTATAGAAGGATCAAGTATCATCCCCCTGGCATGGCTGTTCATCATATTGGTGATCGATTACTTGATCGTCCGCTACACTTGGAGAACTGCAATCAAATAGAGACCAACCCCTCTATATCCCGGTCATCCTAGCGCTCACCTCCCACAGCTGCCTGGCTTTCTCTTCATCAAGCGAGCTCGGTGAGGAGGCTATAGCCCGTTTCTGGTAAAAATATTTCCCACTCACACCCTCCACCTCAGGAGATGAAGCCAAATAGACACTTGTCTCAGCGCCCTCTTCAGGGTTGAGCGCCCACAAACTGGCCAAGGAAAGGAATAACTTCACCAACCAACCGTTATTCGCACCCATATTCGTGCCCACAAACCCTGGATGAACCGCGTTGGCGGTCACCCCGCTACCTGCAAGACGACGATCTAACTCGTATGTGAACATGATATTGGCCAGCTTGGATTTGCCATATGCGCGCATAAACCAATAGCTGCGCTGACTTTCGAGATCGTCAATATCGATCTCTTGACCTTCATGGGAGTTTGAAGCGACGGTAATGATCCTCGCGGGTGCTGAATTTATCAGCGTCTCCAGCAGCAGATTGGTCAACAAGAATGGTGCCAGATGATTGACTGCGAAAGTCATTTCGATCCCATCCTGGCTTAAATAACGGCGCAAATGAACCGCCCCCGCTTTGTTGATCAATACATCCAGACGATTGTGCCGGCGCTTAAATTCCGCTGCCAGATTACGTACCTGTGCTTGTGACGACAGATCGGCCACCAATCCATCTATCTTGAGACTGCCTGATTCTGCGCGTAACTCATCAACCGCAATTTCCGCTTTTCGCTCATCACGCGCCGTGATCACCACACTGCACCCCATGCGCGCCAGCTCGCGGGCAGTTACCTCCCCGATACCGGAGGTTGCTCCGGTTATCAGACAAACTTTGCCTTCCATCAACCCATTGGAATCAGTCATTATGGAATCTCTATAGAGCTCATTTCATAAATCGTATCACTATAATATTGAAAATCCTGGGGAATTTTCTATTCAGCAATCGAGCCAGATTAGCCGTTTTTACATGTTAATTTGACGAAAGTCATGGACAAAGCCAGTTTCTTGTGCAATAATTCACTTGAGTATTGGCGTAGTCGAAAGGAGAATGGACATGACACTATTAGATCGAATCCTCTTGCTCGTAACTGGATTGCTAGCCATTTATTTAATGTGGCGATTCTATGGACGTTACCAAAAAGAGAAGGCCTTATACGATATCTACTACATGCTAGGATTTACTGTCCTGTTGGTCTCTGGCTTGTTACTGATCTTTCTCGGTTGGGGTATTTTGGCCTCTCCATATGTGCTTACGGTGGCCAGTTTAATCCCCCTGGGTATCTCGCTCGGGATCGCAAACGAGTATTTCCCACAATGGAAAAAAGCTTATGCCTGGTTCGCCTTGGTCGGACTTATCGCCATCGCCGTTTCCGCCATCGCTGATTTGGAAACACTTAAGAAGATCGCCGTCCCACTATTCCACGGTGTGGCAGGATTGGTCATCTTCCTCGGCCCGTTCTTCGCAAAAGACGCTCCGAAAGGCTTTTGGTGGGTCGGTATCGGCGGAGCATTGATCGGCATCGGCGGGATTGCTTTGGCTTTCCTGACAGGTGGATCGCAATTATTATTCTTCACCCAGGAAGTCGTGCTCCAAATCCTGGCCCCACTGCTGCTGCTTATGACCCTGGCTTTCACTTTGGGTTTCTCGAAAGATATCCAGGCCTCTTAGCTTAATACTGGAAGAACACAACCAGAATTGCTGGAACCAGATCAGCTTAGATTTCTGATCAATTTACGAAAGACTCATTTGATCGACTGCTCCAAGAAAAATAAATAGGGACATGAATTCCAAACCATGTCCCTATTACTTTTATCTCAACTATCTCAAGTTGCCAAGAATCTCTTAATTGGGATTTAATGCAAGGTATTTATAGCATTCCATTCCAAAGTATTCAGTCTGTTCTTGAAACCTGAGGCCGATTTTCTCCAACACCTTCTGAGAGGCGACATTCTCCGGGTGCACAATACCAATGATTTTCTCAATACCAAGTGAGTTAAATCCGTAATCCAGACCTGCGATGGCAGATTCAGTGGCCAAACCTTTTCCCCAATAAGGTTTGCTCAACAGGTAACCAATTTCGATCTCATCTGTTTCTGGTAGATGCTGCAATCCGCACCAACCGATCAGCTCGCCCTCTTTATTGGGTTCAACCGCCCACCACCCATAATCGTGATCACCCCAATGGTCAATCCGCCTTTGTACTAATTTTTGGACATGTTCCAGATCAGGAGGATCAGGGTTGGGAAAATATTCCAACACTCCCGGGATACTCAGAATTTGGTGGAGGGGTTCAACATCTTTAAGCGTAAATGGTCTCAAGGTTAAACGAGCAGTCTTGATCGTTGGGATGCTCATTTGCCGAGTATATCATCGAGGCTCAACACGGCTGACACTCTTAGGGAGTCGTCTGGCAATCTTGCGATTTATTTCTAAATTGACTAATAACTTTAAGTTCCATTTGATACCAATTGATCATCAATCGTGACCTTAAGAGCTTCAACATCTCAATAATTGACCGATATGATAATTGCAAATCTTGGGAATTTTCAACCTTCTTTATCTGGTTCATCAAGGTAGATTGGCTGATAAGCTCTCTGTGTCGATCATCTAAAATTGTATTGCTGCATCATGATTAAGACACTTCATCATTCTCTATAGTTAGTTGATACATTAGATTTCTCAGTTGAGTTCAGGCGAAAGAGGCTTGCGAGCGGTGATTGAAGCGGAAAACAAACTGTCCTGGGGGATACCATCCATCAGTTCACCCTCCCCGGTTTTGGCAACCAGACTCACATCTTCAAAACCAACTTGCTCCAGCCCCTGGATATATTCATCCATTTCAAGCGCACCTGCAATACAGGCTCCCCAAGCGAGCATGTCCTTACGTATCTCCTCCGGAAGTTCACCGCTGGTGACGATATCCGATACCGATACACGTCCGCCAGGCTTGAGGGTGCGGAACATCTCAGCAAATACTTTGTGTTTTTCCGGTGAGAGATTGATCACGCAATTTGAAATAATCACGTCTACACTCTGGTCATCGACTGGCATTTCTTCCAGGTAACCCTTACGGAATTCAACATTATCGATACCCAGACGTTGGGCGGCTCCCCGAGCACGCTCGAGCATGTCTGGGGTCATGTCGATCCCGATCACGTAACCGTCTTCTCCCACCTGCTTAGCAGCCAAGAAGCAATCCAGTCCGCCGCCAGAACCGAGGTCAAGCACCACTTCACCAGGCTGCAGCTGGGCTAAGGAAATCGGATCGCCGCATCCCAGGCTGAATCCAGCTACATCATCTGGCAGACCGCTGAGCAGGTCTGATTCGTAGAGCAGATTTTGCGAGGCATCTCCACAACAGGAACTGGCATTCCGGGCTCGATCAGCATAGAATTCTTGAACATTATCGCGGATCGAATCACCTGCAGGGACGGCTATTGCCTGAACTGAGGGCCCACAGCACGAGTTCTGTTCGGAGGCTAATACTTCAAGAACTTCTTTACCTTCTTCTTGGGTCGATTCTTTCATTTGTGGCATCTTATACTCCTTGAATAAATGTTGTTTTTTATTATCTATTACATTGACAATGGTCTATATGTTTCTAGAAAAAAATATTGAAAAATTTATTACCCTGGAGATCCCTCCAGAACGTATTGATATTTGTCTATGGTTTCGCACAAAAAAACACGAATCAATTTTTGCATTGGTTTTATTTTTCTAACGCAGATGTGTCTGTTATCATCTCGGTCACCTCAGATTGTGGAGCAAACACTTCGATCAGGTTTCCGCAGCAGACCACCACCTTGCCCTGGTTGAGGCTGTAAAAGGTGTGTTTGCCTTCATTGCGCACTCTGACAAGTCCCGCATCACGTAATATCGCCAAGTGGTGGGATACGGTCGGTTGGCTGACGTCGACTGCTTCGACGATATCACCGACGCTCATCTCACGGCAGCAGATCAAAATCATGATCTCCTGACGCGTGGGATCTGCGAGAGCTTTTGCAAACTCGACTGAACTGGTCGCTTTCGTTTTAGCATTCACATCGACAACCTTCGATATAACTCTAATCGATAATCATCGATATGTCAAGTAAAAAAAACCCTTTGGTCAAAGCGATTCGAAAATTTTGCAGTTTGGGATTTGGGCCAGCTCCCCCGTTTTGGAATACCTTTCAGTAGCTAATATCGGATTTTAATTTTGACCAACACCCGCTCCGCCACTATCCGTTCAAGGTCGCTCTGGTCCGGCACACCCTCATCATCCAAACTGACCTTGAAGAATCTGGCGCTTGAAGGTGAAAGGCGGAAGAAATCGTGGAATGCATTACTGAGCGCATCCTGATCTGTGATAGCTTCTC
>DAOVCZ010000250.1 GCA_030669775.1 Chloroflexota bacterium
AATGACTGTCTTCTTTAATTCCTTATCCATGCTCATGACGTCTGCAACCTCTTATTGATAATTAATTACGGCAGGTCTCCATACCAGTAGTGTTCCCTTACTATACCACTGGCAGGGCTAGTCAGCGGGGCTGATTATACCAGAGAACTTTATTAAATTGGGGAGCACAATCACCTTGCTATGTTTCCTTCAGCAATGTTTCACGTAAATAATGCCGTGAATCTGGAGGGAAGAATCCCAGACTTTTGCGAACATACCAGGCAATATTAGGATTTTCACCTGCGGATTTCATCGTTCGATTCAAGAAGAATGCAGTCTCCTCAGGAGAGCGAGCCGCCAAGACTTCGATGGCCGGTAAAATATCCATCTTTAAAGGGTTCCCCTCCAAACGCATCTTCATACTGAGCTGCTTGAACAACGGAGGGTAATCTTCAAATTTGCCACTTTCCAGTAGCGGTGGAATGGCTTTTAAACCCAAACGATTGAAGTCCAACTTTTTAGATCTTAACCAAGTCAAAATTTCTTGAAAATATAAATCCGGGCGTTCAAATAAGATGCGTTCCAGACCTGAATTGACCAGCGCGTTTTCCAAGCGTTCCTCCGTGCTTGGCCCGGCCCATGACTCTACCCGCCCGAATACAGATTTAGCAGGTATTGGAGATACCTTTCCGACTATGGATGCTGCCAACAACTTGAATTCTAGATACTGTTCTCCCCACAATACATCCGCCAGGTCCAAAGCTGCATCCCGGTCGTCTTCGGTAAACTGACTCATTTCCTTCTCAACTGCGCGTAATACCGGCCTTGATACATGGTAAGCAGGCAATAAAGGAGGAGGTTCACCTACCTGTCCTGGGCGATAAGTGCGATCAGCATAATAATCCAAAAACTCATGGTAAGCGCGGCAAAAATCTTCAGGATTTGTTACTTTCGTGGACAACTCCGTCGACTGAATTTTGAGTCGTGCTGGTTGGATTGCAGGCATGTCTGCTAGTAACCCCTGGCGAAGTAAACCTTCTCAGTTGCAGGTTCTGCGCAGTAAATACAGCTCCCCACGCTATCCGGCTGGTCAAGCGGTATGCAGCGTGCGGTAGCCTTGGTCTCTTCTTTTATTTTTTGTTCGCAATCAGAATCCCCACACCACCAGGTATAAGCCCACCCGTGGGTAACAATTTCCTTAAATTCAGCATAGGTCTCAGGTTCATGTGTGTTGTTTGCACGGAACGAGACCGCTTTTTCATAGAGGGCAGATTGGAGCGAGGTAAGCAGTTCTGAAACTTGTGATTTTAGATTTTCCTGTGGCACAAAGCTGCGACCATCCTTGCCTGGAATATCTCGGCGTGCCAGGGCAACCGTTCCCTTGGAAACATCTTTCGGTCCGATCTCAACCCGTAAAGGAACTCCTTTCAATTCCCAATCATTAAACTTGAAACCAGGAGTTACCTCTTCTCGATCGTCCACCTTCAGCCGGAAATCACTTAATTCAGCCTGGATTCGCTCCACAACCGGTAAAACACTTGACTTTTCGTCGTCGTTACGGTAGATCGGTACAATGACGACCTGGATGGGAGCCACCTTTGGGGGCAGAATCAATCCCTGGTCATCGCCATGGGTCATAATTATCGCGCCGATGAAGCGCGTTGATAACCCCCAGGAAGTCGTCCACACGTGCTGTAGCTGATTGTGATGGTCCAGGTACTGAATGTCAAACGCCTTTGCGAAGTTCTGACCCAGGAAGTGAGAAGTGCCAGCCTGAAGTGCACGGGTATCCCCCATCATGGCTTCAATCGTGTAGGAATCTACTGCACCACTGAATTTCTCACTCTCGGTTTTGCGACCGGGAATGACAGGCACCGCAGCCTCATTTACCGCAAAATCAGCATACACATCCAGCATGCGCAGAGTCTCTTCTTGCGCCTCTTCCTTTGTGGCATGAGCTGTATGTCCTTCCTGCCAGTAGAACTCCAAAGTTCGTAAGAAGAGCTTCGTACGCATTTCCCAGCGCACAACATTTCCCCACTGGTTGATCAAAACCGGCAGATCACGATAGGACTTGATCCATTTGGCATACATATATCCGATGATCGTCTCGGAAGTTGGGCGCACAACCCATGGTTCCTCGAGGACCTGACCACCTCCAATCGTCACAACGGCCAATTCTGGCGAAAAGCCTTCCACATGTTCCTTTTCCTTCTCAAAAAAAGACATAGGAATGAAAAGTGGAAAGACAGCATTCACATGCCCGGTTGCTTTAAAACGCTGATCTAAAGCCGCCTGGAGGTTCTCCCAGAGAGCCCACCCATAAGGTCGCACGACCATACAACCCCGGACTGGAGCGTAATCGGCTAACTCAGCTGCAATCACCAGCTGGTTGTACCAATCGGAAAAATTTTCACTGCGTGAAGTAATTTTTTCTGAGGCCATTTCTCACCTAAGCTGATTTAGATGCCTAAGGTCTGCTCAAGAAGGTATCCGGATTATGAATCGAAGACCGAATTTCTTCACCCTTATTCAGGGAGATCGGATTCTGATACCAGCATCTGGAAGGCTACCGTGACATCAGGAGCAAACGCAATTAATTGACGATGAATTTCCGGGACATAATCGTCAAACTGATCCAAAAATTGATCAATTACCACCCGCCAGGCGGAACCAATGAAAATCAATGGACGAGGGGTAATAACTCCAGTTTGCAGCTGGGACCACATCACAGCTAATTCCGCAAGTGTACCGATGCCTCCGGGTAGGACCAGCGCTGCATCACAATTATCAATTAACGCATACAATCTTTCCTTCAGCGTAGCATAGCGCAGCTCCTCCTGAACCCAATTATTGGGAGAAACTGGTCGCCATTTTTCGATCTGATCACAGGTTACACCGACTACCCGCCCACCATATTCTGCGACCCCACGTGAGACAGCCTCCATCGTACCAATATACCCGCCAGTGAGTACTGTAAACCCAGCCTCACCGATCATTTTCCCCAAATGGTATGCCTGATCGTATGCTGCCTCTCCTGGTTTTGGGTGCGACCCGCCAAATACGGTTATGCGCAAGATAATTACCTTTCCCAGCTGCGACCGTAATTGCGATCCAACTTTTGGAGGACAGCTCGTTCGAGGTCAATTCCAGCAACGCTGGCGATTTGTAAAAGGTAAAGGGCAACATCCGCAAGTTCATCTCCCAATTCATCCGCATCCACCTGATTATCGGTCCATTGAAAGTGTTCCAATACTTCACCCGCTTCGAGGCATAAAGAGATCGCCAGGTTGCGTAGGGTTTGAGGCCTCGGGCTGTCTTCTTCATACCAG
>DAOVCZ010000149.1 GCA_030669775.1 Chloroflexota bacterium
GCCGGAACTGTCACGGGTCCATTAAACACTATCGCTTTTGGCGCGAGTCTGGCATTGATCCCAATGATCGTTTTCTTCAACCTGTGGCCAAACTGGGGCTCGACATTGTACGGCGAGGTGCGCGGCGCAACAGACTATAAACGCAATTTCTGGGGTATGACGATGGCAGTAATCGTCACAGCAATCGGGGCCTTGATCTTCTTTGCCCTGATCGCCAAATCCCTGGGTTGGGATTGGTATAACAGCGCCAATGGAGCCTTTTGGAATCACGCCTGGGGCTATACCGACGTGCCGCCGCCGCTGCCTTTCTGGCCGTACCCAGCGCTGTTAGCCTCTTTCATGGTGCAAAGCAGAGCCGTGATGTTCGTGGTCATCTTACTGATGAGTCTGTGGTGGTTTGGCTGGTCGGGAACGGTATTCCTGAGCTCGACACGCGTGATCTTCGCTGCAGCATTCGATCGTATGCTCCCGGAAGGTGTATCCTACGTCGAACCACGCACGCGTACCCCCGTTACTGCTTTGGCCTTGATGGTCATCCCGGGACTGATCGTCGCCTTCCTCTTTGCCTACGACATACTAGGATTCCAAACCTTAGTATTGGATGCGACGTTGGTCATCGCCATGACCTTCCTGGGAACTACCGTAGCGGCCATGATCTTGCCCTGGCGTTCGAAGGATGTCTATGAGGGATCTCCGATCGCAAAATTCAAGGTTCCTACCTGGTTGGGTTACCTGGGGATGCTGCTTTTCCTTGTTGGCGGTATCTACATGATCTACCAGTCATTTAGCTATGGTATCCCGGTGTTAACCGACCTGGGTAGCTTAGATACTCTCACCGCGATCATGGCGGTTGTGGTCGGCCTGTTGTCTGTGGTCAACGTGGTGGTGATCTTGTGGCTGCTCTATTACCTCGGGAAACGCGTCCTGGGTGATGCTAAGCTGCCATTGATCACCTTTGCCGGGATCATCTTCTTCCTGTTCCTGGACTGGCTGTTAATCGAGTGGTTCTGGGATCCAAATTATCTTTACGGAATTGGCTGGCAGAATTCCAGCTCGATGCTGTTTATGATCATCCTGTATGCGATGGCGGGAGTGATTTATGTTGGTTTCAGCGCATACCGCCGCAGTCAGGGGATTGATGTTGATAAGGTTTACCAGGAAATCCCAGTCGAGTAAAATTTTTTGGCAACTAGCATAAACCTGACAGGACTATACCTGCCTGTCAGGTTTCTTTTATTAGTAAGCACTATTCACAATGTTCAAAGAAAAAATGCTGCTCTCACAATTCCAACAAGTCCTGAACAAGTGAGGTAAAATTTTCCATCAAGACTGGTTAAATTAATTAATCGAACCATTCTAGTAAGGAATAAGTGGTGACATAGGTCAATTGACTAACGCGTCTGAAGATGCTACAATTTTTTTACTTATCCAACAATTGTTTCCATTCATATTCCGAGGAATAACCAATAAAAAAAATTTGCTGTGATTGAAGTCTGCGAACACCAAATTGATTGCGGATAATTTCAACATCCACGGATTCTTGACCCATTGAAAGATTATTACTATCAGTTCAATCACACGCAATAAGTATGATAGAGGAGGTGAATTCTAAGCTATCAATAAGACGGTTTGCTGATGGTTGCCATGGATTTTGCCCGTATGTGTAAAATCTGGGAAACCGGTTGATCGGAAGACTAAATAATTTGAGGAGAATTCGAAATGGCAAAGAACCATAAATTGTACCTGATATTCGTCTTCACAATGATAATGGCACTCTTATTGGGTGCATGTGCGGGAGGACCAGCAGAAAAAGAAAAAGTAGTCATCTACACAGCCAAGGAAAATGAAGAGATCGAAGAGTATCTACCTGTTGCAGAGGAAGCTTTACCGGATCTGCAGCTGGAGGTCCTGCGTCTCTCCACTGGAGACTTAACTGCCCGATTATTGGCTGAGAAAGATAACCCCCAAGCCGATGTGATCTGGGGGGTTGCAGCCACGAGCATGATGATCTTCGATGAAGAGGGCATGCTTGTGCCTTATGCACCTGAAGGTCAGGAGACTATCCTGCCTCAATTCAAAGACACCGCCGATCCACCCGCCTGGGTTGGTGTTGACGCATATGTGACCGCGTTCTGCGTGAATACTGTTTTGGCTGATGAGCTTGGTCTCCCGATTCCACAATCCTGGGAGGATCTGCTTGATCCAGTCTACGAAGGACACATCGTCATGCCCAATCCAGCTTCATCTGGTACTGGATTCATGTTTGTTTCCAGTGTACTGCAAGGACTGGGTGAGGAAGCCGGTTGGGAATACCTGGCAGAACTCGATAAGAATATGGCGCTTTACACCAAATCGGGCTCGAAGCCTTGTAAGATGGCCGGCGCGGGTGAATATCCCATCGGTATCTCCTTCGAGTTCGTAGCAGCCAGCCAGATTGATGCTGGGGCACCATTGGTTTTGGTATTGCCCGCTGAAGGTTCTGGTTTCGAGATGGAGGTAAATGGCCTGGTCAAGGGCACCGAGAATGAAGAAGCTGCCAAAAAATTCCTGGACTGGGCGATCAGCAATGAAGCCATGGAAATGTATGCAAAATACTTCGGTGTACTGGCCAAGCCCGGCTTCCCAGTTCCAGAAGGCATTCCAGCTGATATTGCCGACAGATTGTTCGCCATGGACTTCCGCTGGTCTTCGGATAATCGGGCCGCGATTTTAGAGCAGTGGACGAATGATTTCGCTGCCAAAACAGAACAAGACTAGTCTGTTGATTATCCACTAGAATATTTACACCTCTTGGGGCTCCTGGCTAGCCATCCTCAGGTTTGCCGGAGCCCCTTGTTTAGGTATATAAAATGCATCAACCAATTGATTCGAAAAACGATCCTTACCTGATAGTTAAGAACGTCACAAAGACTTTCGGAGATTTGATAGCACTAAATGATGTCTCCTTGTCTGTGAACGAAGGAGAGTTCGTCTGTTTACTTGGACCAAGTGGCTGTGGAAAAACCACCTTGCTCAGGATTGTCGCCGGTTTAGAGCAGCAGAACACTGGTCAAGTGCATCAGGCTGGAATAGATATTTCAAGATTGCCGCCCCGTGAGCGTGATTTCGGGATTGTTTTTCAATCTTACGCGTTATTCCCAAACCTGTCTGCAGCAGAAAATATCGCCTACGGTCTGGAAAACCGCAAGGTGCCAAAAGACGAGATTAAAACTCGGGTTGCTGAACTTCTGGAATTAATTAGCTTACCTGATGTAGGCGAGAAATACCCGGCTCAGCTTTCTGGTGGTCAGCAGCAGCGGGTTGCCTTGGCTCGCGCCCTGGCTCCATCTCCAGGATTGTTACTGCTCGATGAACCACTATCCGCTCTGGATGCAAGGGTGCGCATTTCCCTGCGAATAGAGATCAAGCACCTGCAACACCGATTAGGGATAACAACATTATTTGTTACCCACGACCAGGAAGAGGCCCTCGTGATGGCCGATCGAATCATTGTCATGGATCAAGGCACTATCGAACAGGTCGGGAATTCTGAGCAAATCTATCGTTCACCAACCTCCCCCTTCGTAGCGAACTTTGTTGGCATGATGAATTTCATCCCTGCCCTGACAACGGACACCCCGAATAGTTTGAGAATTGGCTCCATTACCTTGGAATGCCCAACTCCTGAGGGATTGGGACCCGATTCACCGGTCACTGTTGCAATCAGACCTGAAGAGATTCGCATTATCAAAAAAGATTCTCTTGATCGAAACATCAACCAGTTTAAGGTTATCGAGTCTGAATTCTTGGGTTCTTTCTACCGGCTGACTTGCAAGTTAGATGATGAAAATCAAACGCAGCTACTGGTGGAAGTTTCGAACAATCTGATGGAAGAGCTGGCAATCGAGGTCGGATCCTTGATATTCATCAATCTCCCCTCAGAGATAATTCGTGTGTATCCAGGTGAGCTCTCAAATAGGTCTTGACAATTTTTGTTATGGATTACTCTGCTGACCACCCCGTTGATATAAAAAAAATTCAGAATAAGATTGTCCGCCAGCGTTTAGGTTTCGAAGATTACCTGCGCAGATTCTTCTTCATCCTGGTCGGTCTTGGACTATTTATCTTTCTGATTTACCCGATATATATCGGATTGATGCGCAGCTTCCAGAATAAGCTTGGTGAATTTGTTGGGTTGGAAAATTATATTGATTACTTTTCCTCCAGCACTACATCTGCCTCTTTAACTCACAGCCTGTACATCTCTGCAATGAGCATGGCTATTACGGTTGTGCTGGCGTTTACATATGCTTATGGGTTATCACGCATCACCATTCCTGGCAAAAAAGTTTTAGGAGGCCTCGCTCTATTACCTATCTTCATGCCTTCACTGGTTCAGGCGCTTGGATTAATCTACATTTTCGGCAACAATGGCGTATTCACCCGCCTAACCGGGATCAATATCCATATTTATGGTCCAACCGGCATCATTCTCTCTGAAGTCTACTACGCTTTTCCCCATGCCTTTATCATTATTGCCACAGCACTCGCCTTAGCTGATGCACGCTTGTATGAAGCCGCGGAATCGCTGCGCACCAAGGGCTCGCGTATGTTCACTACCATTACTCTTTCTGGAGCAAGATACGGTCTCTTGAGTGCTTGTTTTGTGGTCTTTACCCTGGCGATTACAGATTTTGGAGCCCCGAAAGTTATTGGCGGTGATTACGATGTCCTGGCGACAGATATCTACAACCAGGTGATTGGACAGCAGAACTTCGAAATGGGCGCCACGATCAGCACATTACTGCTCGTGCCAGCATTGATTGCCTTCGTCCTGGATAGGTTAGTCCAACGCCGTCAAGTCGCAATGGTATCTACTGGCATCAGTCCCATGGGACCGAAATCCCACCAACCATTCGTTCAGTGGGGAGTCTTTGCATTCATGTTGCTGATGGCAGGATTCATTCTCAGCATCTACGCGATTGTCATAATTGGCGCTTTCACCCAGTATTGGCCATACGATCTCTCTTTGACACTTAGAAACTTCACCTTCTATGTGGCAGGCACTCAACACAAGGGAGGTGCATTCGTCGTCTTGTGGCACAGCATCCAAATGGCATTTTGGACAGCATTAATCGGCACGATCATCATCTTCTTCAGTGCCTACCTGATCGACAAAACTCGCGGATTGAGAACTTCGCGTTCGGTGCTTTACTTACTATCCATCACCTCATTGGCCATTCCAGGTATGGTTCTGGGTTTGGCTTACATTTTCACATTCAACAATCCTTCTTACCCGCTGAATTTCCTCTACGGTACCATGGCGATCTTGGTGATATCAACAATCGTGCATTACTACACAGTCCCATTTCTGACTGCCACAACCTCTATAAAACAGATCGATCCAGAGTTTGAGGCGGT
>DAOVCZ010000181.1 GCA_030669775.1 Chloroflexota bacterium
AGAATCAGCTTCCAATGCCATCCCGATCGCCAGGCGGTTGAGAAAAACGGAGGCGATCATGGGCATTTCTTCAGCCACCACTGCTTCGCGCTCCACAATCGAAGCCAATGTGACAGCTTGATAAACATCCAAACCCTGAGCTTGCAATCCATCCAAAATTTCCGGTGTTAGTCTGGAATTAAATGCCTCCAGCAAAATACTGACCAGCTGGTTGGCAGTGGTTTGACGGGGGATGCGGTAGGAAGCAGGGTATAAAAATCCTTCTAATGAACTACCTATAGGAAAATCAGGTGGAAATAAATCTTGTTGGGCAGGTGAACTTGCAGCCAGCAGGAACTCATCCGCTGTGATCTCCAGGCCGGAAGTTGGCAAGGTCGCGGCGATCTGCTCCATTCGCCAACCAGAAAGTATCGACAGGGTCACTTCACTGGGAGTTGCATCTTGTAAGATATGTGCCAGGTGGATGGGAGTTACGGCTGGGCTGAGGGAATAGTTGCCTGCCTGTAGAGAAGTGTCTAGGCCGGTGTATTTCAGATAAGTGATAAATGCACCTGCATTCGGAATTATCCCTGTGCTTTCCAGACGGGAAGCGATCGCTGGTGGTGATTCACCTAATTCAATTTCGAATGGAACTGGGTCTCCGAACGCGTCAGCGGGCTCGAGTAAGTGATCGACTTGATAAAGCAACTGTATGGAAAGACGCAGACGTTGAATGGGATCCAGAGCATGAGTTGGTGATCCAAATGCTGCTTCTGTTCGCCGGTTGATTTCTAAGTAGCCGACCAATAACAGACAACTTCCCAGGCAGAAAGTTGCGATCAGTGCCAGGGATAATATCCCACTAACAGATGTTCGACGTTTGCTCATATATATTGCATCCAAGCTGCATGGGCGGGGAGGTAAGACCAGGTTGGGAAAAGACTGAGATGGTTCATCGTCACCCAATAACTATTGATCTGCTTTCTGGGCATCCAGGAATGACTGCAGGATCACCGTGGCGGCTAAATCATCCAGGTGCCCCTGGCGTTTGCGGCGGGGTGTTCCAAGGGCGAGCTGCGCCTGACGGGCTGATACGGTACTCAAGCCTTCATCCCATAAAACGACTTCTAGGTCGGTCTGGGCTTGAATTTCCGCCGCCAGGCGGGCAGAACGGCGTCCTTCAAAAGTAGGCTGGCCGTCGGGATCAATAGATTGACCAATGATGATCATCTCAGCTCCATGCTGTTCGGCTAAACCAAGAATTGCAGCTGCGTTGGCAGGTCTGGAGATGTGCTTCAAGACGGTTAATGGACTGGCAATGGTGCTGGTGGGGTCGCTCAAGGCGATGCCAAGATTTTTACTGCCTGGATCTACGGCGAGGATTCTCATGCTCGGTTTGTGTGACTCACTCCACGTTCTCTGAAGAAGCGGAGCTGGAAGCCTGAATTGTGCCAGTCGTGATTACCTCGATGCGGATTGGGATCAGCGGCATAACCGGCCACCAGGATGGGAAGGTCTCAATTTGTGGAGTTTTAGCTAAAGATAGACTTTCCATCAGGAGCTGACTGGCTTTTTGGGGAGAGCGGCCAAGAGCAAGACTTACCGCCTGGATGGCGGAGGGCTGGCTTTGGATGCTTCTTGATAGTCGGATCCACCAGGGAGTTGTTGACCCTCCTTTGAACTGGGGCGTGGTGAGTTGTTCGATGTCCATCGTGCCTGAAATTGGTGTGTAACCTGTGGGCAGATTGGCTTCTAGGATAGCGCTTGCCAGTGCTTCACTGTCTTTTTCGGAAATATAAGGGGCTTCAAATTCTAAACGCAGGATCAGCTCCAACTCACTTGCTGGCTGGAGATCTGCTGGGGAATACGTTTCGGAAAGAACACTTACCAGGGCAGGGGATTCAGTAAGCAAGATGGCCTCGGGTTCTAGGGAATCCTGGATCTCTTGCAGTGCATTTTGAGTTAAGGTGGAGATCAGCTGTTCCCGAAGTTGGTTCCGATCTCGGGTTGAGGGTGCCGGACTGGGAGACATACTGCCCCCACGGGTGGGTTTGATGTTGTTAACGGTAAGAAAAACACCAAGTTTGCCTTCAATGGCCTTTATCCGACCCGCAGAGAGATTGCTGGTGCTGCCGGGAGAAATCGCCCGAATAGGTGTTTCTACTACTTTACCGGAACCGGCGCGTACGCGCCTCTCGCGCAGAGTTGTGAATCGATAAGAAGAATCTGTCGTGCTGACCACCGTACCGGCAGGAATTACCACAGGTTGATCCGTCAGATTTTGAAAGACGACCTCTCCAGAGGCATAATCTGTTGGAATACTGGTGTTGCCTGTTGTTTGCAGGCTGCCGCGTCCTTCCACGATGGAGCTTGCCCATCTCACTGGAAGAATTCCAGACAGGTTGATTTTTTCCACTGAGTCATTCGCTCGCACATTGAGCGTTATTTCTTGCTGCCTGATTTCAGGTGTGATGGAAATTTCGGCACTTGGGATCAGTACCGCGGCGATTGATAGGACCGCCAATACTGCCAGTGCGAAAACGCCGATGCGTAGTGGTTGGGAAAGGACCCTGGTCCCCCTTTTACGGTGCAGTGGATCAGCGATAATCTCTTGCACTCTCTCCAAGCGATCCTGCCATGCTTGTCGCTCCTGATTAATGATGAATGAACTACGCCTGGGTCGCTTCCAGCGCGCTTTTTGAGCTTTGCGAACAGATTGATAAACCGAAATATCTAAAGAACGTGCCTGGAAGCGTACCTCGGGATCAGAGGTGACCAAAGCGATTTGTGCGCCGAGCGCTCGGCTGTGCCGCAGGATCAGAACCAGATCGAGACGGCGATCTAGCAAACGACCTCGAGTAGGCCAGACAAGCACCACCCGCCCTGTCTGACTCCATCCCATCTTATCTTTGACTGAGACAGTGTCATCATGCGGCTCAAGCTGAATTATCTGGGTCTTCACAATAATTTATCTATCGAAAATTTTAGGTGTACTAATCGCGGGAATGGGGTCTCTGATTTGTTCAATGATGGGCTTCATTCCTTGTTTAAGTGATCGGTCATTGATATGAAGGTAATTAATTTCAATATCGTTCAAATCTAGAAATCTCTTTGTTTCAATCAATTGCTTACAGTTTACCCTCTACCCATTCCTGGGCCTTGGACAGGGCTTTATCGAGCTGCTTGGGATCTTTACCACCGGCTTGGGCCAGAGTGGGGCGACCGCCTCCGCTGCCGCCGAGGGGCTGGGCGGCGTATTTAACCAGCTCACCAGCGTGCAAGCCGCGCGCCACCAGATCTTCAGTGACAGCTGCGATCAACAGTGGTCTTCCAGCGGATACAGAAGCCAAGAGCACTACGCTGCTTGGATATTTCTGGCGGTAATGATCTGTCATCTCGCGCAAGGTTTCGGCATCTGCCTCAGGTAGACTAGCGATCAAGATGGGAACCCCTGCGACGAGCAGTACGTCTTCCATGAGACGGTTGAAATCCTGGGCAGTCATGTCCCGCCGTAAAGATGAAATCTGTTTGCGCGCCTGATCCAGCTGCTCCAACACCGTCCGAGTCTTATCCAATACTTGTTCTGAGTTGGTATCTAAAAGCCTGGCAGTCTGATCGAGTAGATTAAATCGATGATGGACTAATTCATAAGCCCCGTGTCCGGTCACTGCCTCGATCCTTCGCAAACCAGCCCCCACGCTGCTCTCACTGGTGATCAGGAAGGTTCCAATATCCGCGGTTTCACCCACGTGTGTCCCACCACAAAGTTCATATGAAAAAGGCTCATCCTTACCAATGGAGATGGTTCGTACATTCTCTGCGTATTTTTCCCCAAAGAGAGCCATCGCGCCTTCGTTGATCGCCTCTTGGAGGGGTTTATAGACAATATCCAATGCATAATTGGCAAAGATATTGCGGTTGACTCCCGCTTCAATCCTATCCAGTTGATCAGCAGTTAATGCTTCTGGGTGGGTGAAGTCGAATCGCAGGCGATCGGGGGCGACCAAAGAACCCGCCTGACGGGCGTGATCTCCCAATACCGCATGCAGTTCCGCGTGCAGCAGGTGTGTGGCGGTGTGGTTGCGCATGATATCAAGCCGGCGTTGAACGTCAACGCGTGCCAGTACCCGATCACCGCTGTTTGGATTACCGGATATGACCTCTCCAACATGGAGGATCACTCCAGCTGCGGGCTGGCGCATATCAGTGACCTTGATTTCCCAACCAGGATCAGAGAGCGAGATAATGGATCCTGTATCTGATACCTGCCCACCCGCTTCAACATAAAATGGAGTCTCCGGAAGGAGGACTTCCACCTGGTCACCGGGCTCAGCACTGGTAACTGAGGCACCATCCTTAATTAGAGCTAATACCGTTCCCTCAACTTCATAATTCTCGTAAGGATCATTGTTGACACCTTGTGAATCGATTTTCCCCCCATTTACCAGCTCTACAAGCAAATCTTGGTAAAGTTCTATGTTCTCATCACCGAAAACACCGAAGACTTCACCCGCTCCGGAAGCAAGTCGGTGTTGCTCCATTGCTGTTTGGAAACCTCCTTCGTCGACTTCAAAT
>DAOVCZ010000182.1 GCA_030669775.1 Chloroflexota bacterium
ATTGGCTTCTGGCTGAGCGGCATGGTGTTTCCAAAGCTTCACCCAGGCATGGGGTTCGTCTCGCCATTCAGGTATGAAACACAATGGTGTGCCGTCTTGTTTAGTAGGCATCATCGTGCAAGCTGTAAAATCGATACCCAATCCGATTACATCTGCAGGATCTATCCCACTCTCTGTCCACATCGCTGGAATCGTGGTCTTGAATACTTCAAGGTAATCGTTTGGGTCTTGCAACGCCCAGTCTGGTTCCAGCCGGATCTCGCTGGCTGGTAAGTATTCATCTATGACACCATTGGCATAATGATGGACCGAGGTGGCAACTTCTCTGCCATCAACCACATCAACAAGCACTGCGCGACCGGATTCCGTTCCAAAATCAATTCCAATTGAATATTTCCGGTTTTCCATGTGGCTACGCCTCGATTACCTGACAACTAAAATGGCTGGTCGTGGAATCACCTGGTTATCTAGATCGACCTTGATCTCCGGCCAACCAATAATTTCGGTCATGTTCTCAAAACCATCCTCTTTGACGAGGATCGTATCTTCAGATTTTGTCCCTGTGATAGAGGGATTCCAGGCGAATGCCTGGCCTGCCCTAACAACCCAATCCTCGTGCACAGTGGCAATTGCTTCCCGGGGGGCATAACCTGCTGGGCCTCCCTGGTGATGTAACTGCCATTCATCCGGGAAGCCGACTTCAGCGTATTTCACTTGAGCACGTTTAAAGATACTGACAAGCGATTGGCCTGGACGAGTGGCAGCGATAAAAGTCGCGTCAATCACGGCGACAGCATCTGACTTGCGGAGAATTTCGTCCGGTAAAGGTCCAAAGTGCACCAGGCGAGTAATCGAGGCCACCAAACCATTCTTTCTCCCGCACAAAACCAGCATGGCGTAACGCTCTAGTTTCTTAGCGGTGGGTAGGGGATGGCGAAATGAATATATACGCTGGTCAGTGGCGATCAGATTTACGATTGGCAGAATCTCCCTGCGGTGGGTTTCTTGTGCTAAGATGGCAGAAATTTCATATTCCGTCATTCCCGGTTGAATGGATTCAATAGCAGCATTCATTGCCTGGGCACAGCCCCTGCAAAGTTCACGGAAGCGGTCTTGCTCAGCTGGGAGCAGATCCGCACGCAGGTGAATAAGTTCGTTATTAATATCTTTACCATGGTGATACAAGCCATCTGTTGCCAGACGTTGATCTTTTATGAGGTCATTTAGCACGTCATTGGACTGGTACCACTGGGAAACAACAAATTTCCATCCCTGCTGCTCAAGTTTTTCTTCTTGTTGGAAGCGAGGGGCTTCGATATTGTTTGTAATGAGATAGCGACCAGTACGAGAAATTAATAGTGAGGCTGCCCCCGACTCCTCAGCGGTATTGATATAGGATGCACCACCACAGGTCAACCAACCAAAATTGGTGACTCTCTGGATCAGCAATGCATCTAAGTCGTGTTCAGCGAGAAGCTGGTTGACTTTTGAAATTTTAGAACTCAGTTCATCATTCATGGGTCTACTGGTGAAGATAGACCTCCCAGCCCATGTATTTCGTCAGGGCTTCCTGAACAACAGCGGAGGTTTGGGAAAGATTTATAGCAACATGATGTTCATAGCCGTTTTCGCAGATGTGCTGGAGCAACTTCTGAAGGTGTGGTACCTGCACGACGCCAACACCACCGAAGGTATTTAACGGATCATTGGTTATCTCTCCCTCGCCGACATAAGCCATGATCTTGCCATTGAGGTCATCGGTGGAAACACGGCAGTAAGTGAAATGACTTGAACGCACCCGACCCACCAATGTGCCATAAGTGTTTTCCTTGCCCACCGTTTTGGCGATAATTTCCTGGTAATCCATGACGGGAATGTCTTCAGGGGAGATAGTTTCATCGATGAAAATATCCCGGGGGAGATTGGAGCAGTGGAAAATCACGGCTTTTTCCGGATCGTCGCCGTAATTATTATTCCAGTCCACAATAGCACTTGGCTTTTGGGAAGCCAGCGCCATTGCGTACATCGCCACGACACCAGCGATATCTGTCTCACATGCAGAGGGCATTAATTTGTTGCTCATCATGCTCATGATCGTGCAAGGAACGATACCAAAATACTCTTCCATTGAAGTCCAGCACTGGAATGCGCTAGCGATAAGCTCGTTGTCTGTCATCCAGGTATCCACAACAACGCCTAATTTTGCTATCTTGATCAACGATTCTTCCGGGATACCTTTGGTAGGAATATAATCCTTAATTTGGGCCAGTTTATCAACTACGATCGGGTCTCCATCTGCCAGTTGAGCGATACGTCCATAAACATCAGAGAGATCGAGCGTTTCGATCGAAATACCAGCATTTTCGAGCAGCTTCTCGCTGAAGCGTACTGTGTTAAATGCAGCAGGTCTAGCGCCCAACATGCCAAATCGCGCACTTTTAAGTCCCCCAACAACTCGGCAGATACTGGCAAAACGGCGCAGATCTTCCCGAAAATTATCACTCTGTGGGTGCACAGTGTGTAGCCTGGTAAGCGAATATTTGATTCCATATTGCCTGAGATTATTACAGGCAGACATCTTCCCGCAGAAGGAATCTCGCCGATTATCGATACCCATGTCTTGGATGTCATCGGGAAAGGCCTGGATGAGTACGGGGACTTCGAGATTTGCCCAGCGAAGTGTGTTTGCAATAGCCCGTTCATCACCAAAATTTGGTAAGGTTACCAAGATGCCATCGATCTCTTCCCTGTGTGCCTTGAACAAGGCAGCACATTTTCGAGCATCTGATAGACTTTCAACGCTGCCGAAGGTTGTATCTGCGGGGGACAAGGCAACGGTATTGATGCCTTCATCTTCCAACACTTCAAGCACAGTTGCTCGTCCTGTTTCACAGAGATGACTGGGGAAGAATCCCCGATTGCCAACGATAACGCCCAGAGTAATAGTGTCCATTGCTTATCCTTTCTATCTATATACGTTTTGAACTTTTTCTTACAATCAATCTAGGTTGAATCCACTTCACGTCCGGTTCAAATTCTTCGTCTTTTTCTCGCGCATTGATCAAGCTGCATATTCGATCGACAGCGAGTGCACCGAGGGCGATGGCGTTTTGGCGGATAGTTGTCAAAGATGGGTAAAAATAGGCAGCTTCTGGGATGTCGTCGAAGCCGACAATTCCAAGGTCTTGGGGTACTTTGATCCCCAATCGTCGAGCTGCCTGCAGTGCCCCCAGGGCCATCTGGTCGTTGCATGCAAACACTGCATCGATATCTGGAGACTTAGCTAATAAATTATGGAGTCCGATCTCTCCACTGGCGGCGGTCCAATCACCATTGATGATTAATTCTTCCAGATTGGTAAGACCTACCTTGCCCATGGTTTCTCGCCAACCCTTTTCACGCTCTTGCGCCTCCCACCAACCGATGGGACCTGTGATAATCCCAATTCGGCGATATCCTTGTTCTAGTAAGTGATCTGTAGCAAGCCTGCCCCCCAGTCGGTTGTCCATTGCGACAATAACCTCATCCCCGTTTTTTAACTTGTTCATGTAGACCACTGGGACGGAGATATCACTAAATCTCCCGGAAAGTTCTCCAACTAACCTGTCATTTCCGGGAACAGCCCAAATGATGCCATCAACTTGTCTGGAGAGCAGGTTTCTTAGAATTCCATCAATTTGGGCAGCATTAAAGTCATCTAATAGACTCAATAAAAGAGAAAAGCCCAATTCATTGGACTTTTGCTCAATACCCGATAATACACTTGAAGACCCAAAGTAGCTCAATCCGAACCCAACTACCCCAAAGGTATTCGTGCGCCCACGACTCAAGCTTCTGGCGATAACATTGGGTGAATATCCTAATTCTTTAACGACTTGTTGAACACGAGCTCTAGTATCGGGAGAGACATCAGGACGGGAATTGATCACTCGTGAAACAGTTTGAGTTGATACCCCCGCAGCTTGCGCAACGTCTTTAATGGTAACTTTTTGTATCATGAACCAGTTCGCTGCTTGATTCTGTTATCGTTCCCGTTATCGGTAACATACTCCTATACAGTCTAGCATGAGATTTTTCTCGTGTCAACCGCTATTAATAATTCATTAATCTTTATTTGTCTCCAGGCCTGAAACTGGGTAACGAGAGGATGTTGAGCCCAGAATTCGGCTCGAAAATCGGTGAATTAATTTGCTTGTCCGTATTACCTATTGCAAGGGTGATGTTATCGTTTATGTTATCGGTAACAAACAAGTTATATTTCTGAGCAAAGCTCTGCTACCGTAGAATTTATCTCATACACAAATGATCGCACTGCAAAAACGACCAGACCAAATTAGTCTGAATTGTACCCTCCTCAAAAGGGAAGTTTCTTAATATAATTAGACCATCCCGAAGCAGAAAGGTCTGAAGCATGTATAAAGCCAATAAACGCCATTTACAGCCACTATTGATCAGCAATGTCAACGATCTACCGCAGAAGAAACGCAAGCGTTTAGAGAACTCTTGGGCAGAAGACTTCTATGGCGACTTCTTCAGCCGCATTGACGAAGA
>DAOVCZ010000261.1 GCA_030669775.1 Chloroflexota bacterium
CTCCCATTGTCACCGATGGCAGCACGGTCACGTCCGCAAGGCGGTAATAATCCGCAAGAACTGATTCGGAGACTTGTCCGGTAAATGAAATCCTTGCCTCGAGGTTCAAAGCTTTAGACAGAGTTTCATAATGCGGACGGAGATCACCATCTCCGATGATCAAGCCCTTAGCGCGGTGTGGCAAGGCTTCAAGCGCTCTCAGAAACACCTCTACGCCTTTGAAATAATGCGCTTGGTCAAGACTTGCAACCATCATTACCAGGTAATCAACCATTTCAAAATTACAACGCTGATAATCGTTTGGAAGGACCTTCTTAGGACTAAACAAAACCGTATCCACACCATTTGGCAAATGATAGATCCGATCTTCTAGACCTCGAAGAATGGGGCGGATGAACGATGCTTGGGCGTAATCCTGAGAGGTAAACAGGATGAAATCAGCAGATCGTAATACCCAGCGCTCAATAGTCCAGCGTAAGCATTTCTCTACCAAGGATTTCCACCCAAGTAATATTGCATCTTGGTGGTAAGTGATCACTAATGGGCAGCGATGGATCTGAGCGGCCAGGCTCGATAGTTCTCCACCGAAGAATGGGTAGTGTAGGTGGATGAGGTCAAAATTCTTCATTCCGATCAAATCAGGCAGAAACCGAGCATTTCCAACTTGAACCCACGGTGATATTCGGTGGACGATGACGCCCTCCTTAATCTCAAAGGCTGGTGCACTGGAATATGCGGCGGTGTACACATTAACTCGATGTCCTCGACTGGCCAATTCACGAGAAGTATGGAAGCATACATTCCCGGTTCCTCCCATGTAGGGAGGGAAGGTGGCGCTCACATGAGCGATGCGCATAGGTTTCAATATCTAATAACTTTCGAGCCAACTGACTGTTATATCGATCCCTTGATCAAGGGTATAGGGTAAGGGGCCAACAATTCCTTCAAGGTTTGTGAGATCCTGTAATTCAGGTGTAACGATGTTTTGGTAACGAAAACTGGTCAACGGTGGGTTTTTCCAACCGAAGAATTGTGCTGCATCACCCAGACGGGCGGCATTTTTCAGCACAAATACCGGTAGCGTTCGGATTTGTTTTGCTCCCAATCGCGCTTGGACTTTGTTGGTGAAATCTTGTAAACCAACAGGTGAATAATCCGCCAGGTAGAATGTTTTCCGATGCACATTTTCCCGTGGGGCTTGAATGATTTTCCAAATTTGATAGACTGCATTGCCGATGAAGCCCCATTGCTTTAATGAGGATGATCCTCCAGCATGGAAATACAAGTTTTTTTCAATTGTTTGAAAAAGAACTTTGTAGGGAATATCAAACCATGGACCCCAGATTGAGGTTGGACGGACAATTGTCCAGATGGCATCCACATCCCCTGCAGATCGGATGATAAGTTCCATAAGCACCTTGCTCTGACCGTAGAGGGTACTTGGTTGATAATCGAGCTCATCTTGAGGAATGTAACCCAGCTTGCATACCATCTGGCTTGAGGCGAAAACGACCCTAAGGATGGATGAAGTAGAACCGATCGCATCGAGTACGTTGTAAACACCTTCGATGTTCGCTGAATACCCACCTATATTCTTTTTTTCGTCGAGATCAGTGCGAGCGCCAAAATGTAAGAAGATGGAAGGTTGAACATCTTGTGTTTTCTTGATTAATTGAAGTCGATCGAGGAGATCCACTTTTTCCCAAAAAGGAAGCTGGTCCTTGTTCCTGGGTTCTGCAAGATCGAAGTTGATCACCTCCCACCCAATTCCTAAAAAATAAGCAACAATGTTTGTCCCCATAAAGCCGGAACCGCCGGTAACGATCACTCGATTATTTGACATCTATATCAATATTAAGTGGAAAGTAGATTTGCATGACCTTTCTCGTGAAGTAACAACCGATAAATACTGACGATTAAGGCATTATGGAAGGCATGCAGATCCCGGATCACTGAAGAAGAGGTGTATTTCTTCGCAATCTCGAGATCCACGCAAAACTGGGCTTGTGCCGATGCACCCGCTTTAGATGATGGATGTATCCTGTAGGAGGCGAGATATTCGTTTAATACCCACAATTGAAAATGCTGCCCAACGCGTAAGGAGTAATCGTAATCCATGGCATATTGTAGATCCTCGTCAAATCCCCCGATTCTTTTTATTACCTGGTTACGCCAGAAAGTAGCTGGTTGAGAGATGTAATCCAGCACCAGTAAAATCCAATAGCTTCTTACCCGCAACCAAAAATTCTTATAGTATGTAACCCCGCGGCGGATTACTCGGCCTCCTTGACCGATTATTCGGCACCTGCCGGTAAGCCAATCAGCTTCAGGATGATGTACAAAGAAATTCCCCACCTTCAACAGGGTACCTGGTTCGTACAAATCGTCTGAGTTGAGAAAAGCCACCACCTCACCGCTAGCCAAGCGCAGCCCCTTATTAATGGCATGCGATTGGCCACGATCCTTTTCGCTTTCCCAATAAACCTGGTCATCATACTTCTTAATCACTTCGATTGTATTATCTGTGGAGCCGCCGTCCATGACAATGTACTCCAACTTCGGGTAGCCCTGACACAAAACTGACTCGATCGTCTGTCCGATAAAATCTCCTTGGTTAAAGGTTGGGGTGATGACCGAAATTTTTGGCAGAGAGGTCTTCATTCAGGTTTATCCGACACCATGATCGCTCCCTTTCTTTGAGCTGAGCATGTCAATCAACAAACCTAGGATCGAGTGTAGGGTAATGCCAGTGGAGAGCATGATCATACCGGTCATCGAAAGCAGCAAACTAACCAATGTATAGCCGACTGCCAGCTGGGCTGAACGCCGGTAGATATCCACAACCCACAGCCCACACCCGATCCCGCTCGCCAGAGAGAACGCACCCGGTACACCGAAATAAAACAGGGGGCGGTGTTGTCCTACCAGGCGCAACACCCCATTCAGCACCAGCATGCCTTGCACTATGACTGATCGCTTGGGTTGGTCCAGATAGCGAATCGTGACCGGTACTTCCACCACTTTCAGTCCTTTTTCGCGGGCCAGGAACTGCATTTCCGACTCGACTGAGAAACCGTGCGAAGTGAAGTAGATCGCCTCCAGGGCTCGCGCTGAGAATGCTCGATAACCGCTTTGCGAATCGCTGACCTGGACGCCAGACCCCC
>DAOVCZ010000183.1 GCA_030669775.1 Chloroflexota bacterium
CGATCTTCATCATCGTCTTTGGGATGCTTATCCTGATCTCTGCCTGTGTTCAACAAGATATCAACACACTTGCACAAAGTGTGATCACTCCAGCCGCTGAACAAGGAATGGATGAGATAGAGCTTCAACAAGAGGGCATCGGCCCATTGGAAATTACGCCTGATTCATCGAGTGCAAACCTGCCAATCGAACCCGCAGCTGGTCAGGATGGAGGCAATATCAGCTCCTCCGGAAAACGATCAGCCAGTGAGTCGATCAATGGAGAACCCGGACAGATTGATTCGGTCGCCCCCGGCGGACTCACACTTGAGCAAGAGGCAAACCAACCTGTGAGCTGGCTCACCTACCGAGATCATGCGCACTCTTTTTCCATCGATTATCCCGATACCTACACCATCCTGCCAGAAACTGAACCATTAAATAACGCTGATCCAGAATTGATTCATCGAGTCCGCTTTCTGGATGCCCAGCTGGCAGCTGGTGATACCGCAGAATACGAACCACCGAATTTCACCATCGAAATTTATGCCCTCGGCAACCAGTCACTGGAAGCGTTCATTAACAATGATGTAAGCGGGGCTGAACGAGAGGTTTACACGATAGGAGATCTTACCGGCTTCCGGGTTTATTTCAAGCAGCTGATAGCCCCCAACGAGTTCTATTATTTTTCCGAGCATGGCTATGTCTATAAACTCACCCCGCTAGGGCTGTACGGCGAGGAGATGCTGCTCAGCTTCGAGATCGAATAATTGAGGTTGGATAAATACTAAAGGGCTGGTGAGCGAATCACCAGCCCTAACTTTGAATTAACAAACCAACCGATCAATTAACCTTGCTGGTGTTTGGCAGCCCGGACAGTGTTTGCCAGCAACATGGCAATCGTCATAGGCCCCACTCCTCCAGGGACTGGGGTGATCGCGCCAGCGACTTCCTTGACCTCATCGAAGCACACATCGCCTACCAGGCGATACCCTCTCTCTCGAGTTGCATCGTCAACCCGGTTGATGCCAACATCGATGACTACCGCGCCGGGCTTTACCCAATCTCCACGAACCATTTCGGGTCTACCGACCGCAGCAATCAACACATCAGCTTCTCTGACGGTACCAGGAAGATCCTTGGTGCGTGAATGGCAGATCGTGACCGTGGCATTACTTTTCACTAATAATAAAGCTACCGGCATGCCGACGATATTTGATCGTCCCAGAACAACCGCCTCTGCCCCTTCCAATGGGACTCCAGTCGTACCCAATAAATACATGATCCCTGACGGTGTGCAGGGAACAAATAACGATTCGCGCCCTTTCTGTGCCAGCCGGCCAATATTTATCGGATGGAAACCATCCACGTCCTTTTCCAGATTGATGGCTTGCAGCACTTTCTCTTCATCCAAGCCATCCGGGAGAGGTAGCTGGACCAGGATGCCATTCACCCTTGGATCTGCGTTCAAATCATTAACCAATCCCTCGACTTCCTCCTGGGTAGCAGTGGCTGGATGTTTATGACCGAACGACTCGATCCCGGCTTTCGCACATGCCCGGATCTTTGATCGCACATATACCTGCGAAGGCGGATCCTCCCCAACCAGCACGGTTGCCAAACCTGGATTAGGTTTCCCAGCTGCCACCATTTCGGCGACATCTTCGGCGACTTTTTGGCGTACTTCTGCAGCTGTTGCTTTACCATCGATTATTTTTGCTGTCATCTTATGCTCCTTGTATTCTTGGATTGAGTAGGTTTAGTGTTGTCAATTAAGGAGTAGCAGCCTCACCGCCAAAGAAATCTCTGATTACTCCACAATTATCGCATAATCGAACTCGGCTATTAGATCAAATGGCCTCGCTTCGTGATCGTCGTTATAGCCGATATTGAACAAGATGATAGTACAACACCTAAGGTCAGAACTGCTGCTAATATGACCCAAATATTGGGGAAGGATGATAAATAATTAACCCTCTTTTTTATTCGCGATCGTAATACCATCAAAATGTACTGCCTCCAAAGTAATTTATGTTGTCGTGACGTAAAACCAATAAGCAGTAATCACTTTCCAATTATCCTCGAAAGTGATAAATTTTACAAGCGTATCCAGTGTGAAATGGATTTAGGGGCGCCAGGCAGGATCAAACTCAAAACCCTCTTCATCCGTTAGGCGTTGGCGTCCCAGACCGTTGGAGGTCATGATATAGATATCGTGGTTGCTGCCTTCTGGCCAGCTTTCAAATGCTATCCAGGCGCCATCCGGGGAATATGAGGCCTCTCGCATCGGGATCACTTCCCGGACCACGCGGTTCTCGATTAGATTTCCTTCTTCGACGCGCATAGCCACCAAGCGCGGCACGCCTCCCAACAATTCAGTTTGGGTGAACATGATCACCTGTCCATCTGGCGACCAAACTGGATGCGTATCCTTCAGGCTGCCACTGCGCGAGAGCAGGATCCCCTCGCTGCCATCCTTTTCCATGATCCATATCTGGTACGGTCCCCGCCGGGTAGTGACGATAGTGATCTTGCCACCATCTGGAGACCAGTCAGGTTGGCTGTCACGCACAGTATTCGCCGAGAGAGAGCGAGTAGTACTCTCTCCTAGATTGAATTCATAAACTTGAGCGCGGTTATAGTCACGCAGTGAGGTAAACGCAATTCTGACCCCATCGGGCGACCAAACCGGATCAAAATCTCCTCCTGGTACAGAAGGCAACGCCATCAGGCCGCTGCCATCCAAGTTAATGATGAAAATCCCAGCTCCCGGGTAGGTTTCCTGGTTTCCAGCACAGGGAGAAATAAACGCCAGTTTTTCCCCTTCTGGTGACCAAGCTGGCTGACAAGCGCCTTCTGGCATATCCGTGATCTGACGTGAGGCAGTACCATCGGAGTTCATCAACCAGATCTGCGGCAATCCCGTTAAATCACTGGCATATGCAATCTGACTTGCCCCACCTCCTAAAGGTGTTGGTGAAGGGGTGAAAGTTGGAGAGGCACGTGGTCTTTGCGTTGGTCCAACTGTCGCGGTTTTCGTTCTCGATGAACTCACAGTGGTTGGCGTAGGCGAGGCTGTATCTAGTGTGGGGGTCTTATCCACCCCGCTGATCGTCTCCTGCTCAGGAGTGGGGCTCTGGAATTCCAAATCTAAGGTAGGCGTATTCGACGCGGATAATATTGGTATGGACAACATATTACCTGGGATCCAGGCGATTGCCTGATCGATCAAATCCGGTTGAAAGAGATAGGCGCCCCCAATCACCGCAGTTAGCATGATAAGAAAGAATGCGCCAATTATCCAGCAACCAACACTCCGCTTCCCGGGCAGCATGGTTCCTTTTGATTCGAAATTGGCTGCATTGGATGGCAGTAATGAAGGTCCAACCTGAACAGAACCTAGATCGCCATGATTCCCCATGTTAAATAAGGCATTTGATGAATCGGGAGAATGAGCTGCCTCACTAACAACCCCCGCGCCACCTATAGCCGGGGCGAGTGTGGCCTCTTTACCAGCCCTGCGACCTGTAATCACACGTGTATTGACGAGCGCTTGTTTGAAATCTTCCGCAGTTTGGTAGCGCTGCTCAGGGCGCAGCTCCATGGCTTTTTCGATTACAGTCGCAAGCCGGCGTGAAACTTTGGGATTGTGCTTCCGGATGCGGGTGAGTTCAATTTGTCCCATGGCTCGTGCCAGGGCGTCCTCCGGCAGCGCGCTGGTTAACGCCATATACAGGGAGGCGCCCAGTGAATAAATGTCAGAGCGGTGATCGGTTCGGGCGGTGCCGTATTGTTCTGGAGGGGAATACCCGGGTGTCATCGCTCTGGCACCGGTACTTGTCATCTGGCTACCTTGGGTGACTTTCGCCAATCCGAAATCAACGAGGATAATATTTCCCGTGAGGGTGATTTTTATATTTCCGGGCTTGATATCCCGGTGAACTACTTGAGGTTGGCGGGAATGCAAATACGAGAGTGCATCACAAACCGCTATTCCCAGGATTACCGCGTCTGCATCCGAAAGTAATCCTTGGCGATCGATACGTTCACGCAGATCTTCCCCCTCGATAAAATCCATCACCAGATATTGTCCCTGCCCATCGATCACAAAGTGATCAGTTACTCTGGGCAAATTTGGATGACGCAGGTTTGCCAGGATTACAGCTTCACGCCGGAATTGGCGCGCATATTCTTCTGAGGTGAAGAGATTTTCTTTTACCGCAACTTCCACGCCTAAATTTTCATCCACGGCACGATATATCGAGCCCATTCCACCCTGGCCGAGGATTTCCACTATCTTGTATCGATTAATTAGTCGCGAACCGCGTTCTATCCTCATCACTCAATTAAAGTAAACATCCTGGGATCAGGCCAACCTTCCGTCCATCCCACCCGAGTATTAATTGAATACACCATGCAAGCTGAATAATCGTACCCTTGTTTATATATCCAGGTTGCGCACTTCCAGGGCGTGGGTCTGGATGAAGCGACGACGGGGAGGTACAGCTGCACCCATCAACATATCAAAAGTGCGATCCGCTTCAGCTGCATCTTCGATTGATACCA
>DAOVCZ010000292.1 GCA_030669775.1 Chloroflexota bacterium
TATATTCGTAACCTTCATCATAATCAAACCCTTCAATCTGGTCGTAGAACAGGGTGTATTCATCTTCTGGATTCTCTTTAACCACCATGCACTTCTGCGGACCCTCTCCCTGGCAGTCGACTAATACCGGACCTACATAAATAGTTTTCTCTACTGATTCGGGCTGGGATACCTGGTCACTAGCTTCAGTGCCCGCGGTCGAAGCACAGGCGGATACTAACACCACGATCAGAATCAAGAGCATCAGTCCAAATATTGATCTATTTATTTTCATCCTCTTCTTCATCTCCATTTTATTCTCACCAAAAGTGATAATGGACAAACTTATTGAAAGCCCATTCTTTCTACGTTAATAAATATCGGGGTAACCTATCAATATCGACGAAGCGCAATTGGTAATTGTTCCAATTCTCCAAGATTATAAACGGATATTAATCTAATGGAAATCCGACACTGATGAATAAAATAAAATCTCGGCATCGATATTGCTGTCGAGATTTCATTTTTAATTTAGCTAGATGAGAAACGTGGATTTCCACACAATGTTTCAAATGTTCTTGTTGACTTTTCTGCTTGGGTCTCAAGTGAATTCCAGATGACATTAATTTACTCTGGCTTCAATGGTATCTCCCGTATTTCTTAGCTGTTTCGATCATCGCGTCAATATTTTCATCAGGTGTAGTTGCGGGTAGGGCACATCCGGGCCCCAATATAAATCCACCCCCTGGTGCGAGAATCTCCAAAGCCTCACGGCATTTCTCTGTCACCATTTCGGGAGTTCCCTTTGCCATGATTTCACTCGGGTCAATAGGTCCCAGCAATGTGGTTTTCCCTCGCGCTGCTTCTTTGCATATCTGCATATCTGCTTTTTGGTCGATTTCGATAATGGTCGCCTTGGTACTGATCATATCTTCAATAATCGGTGTTGCGTTGCCGCAAATATGATAAGAAAGCATGACATTACTGGCTTTCAAATCCGCAACGAGCTGTTTTACATAAGGATAAGCGAATTTCCGATAATACTTTGGAGAAATCAGATCCGGACCAGATGGCGAATCACCAATTGATGTGCAATGCGCACCTTGTTCAATCTGAGCCATGGCATAGCGATAAACTGCTTGGCGACAATAATCGAGAAGTTTGTGGATTTGTTCCAGCTGTTTTCCCATTGCCAGATCCATAAGGAAGTTGCTGAGACCCCGGATCTCACTGGCTAAACTGAATGGACCCTGGTCTGCTCTCCCGATAATAAATGCCTTGTCACCAATCTCTTCAACAACAATACGGGTCGCCTTCAGCAGCTCACTTAAACGTGGATCCATGTAAGGATCAGGTATTTTCAGCTGATCTACTTCGTCCAGGCTTTCGATCGCTGGAACTTTTGCTACAGGCGCTGAATCTGACAGGTACTCCACTTGAACGCCACAGGCTTCTGCCAGTGCTGCAGTCCCATTTTCGACTAATAATACGTCATGACCAAATCGTTGCCAGGCTTTTATCTGCCCCTCAGCCATTGCGGCACCATCTCGGAAAAAATCTGCGTAGGAATTCGCTCCCATCATCCGGGCAGTGACCAAAAAATTATGTAGATCGACAGGAACCCTGTCTGGTTGTCTATGTTCAAGCGTGAGGAGAGTACGTTCTATTGAATTCATTTCAATAGTTATGATTAATCCTCATATGCCGTTTTCTCTGGAACGCTGGTACGGTAAGCAGTTTTTCTATCGCTTACTTTATCCCAACCGGATGGGGATAATCATTTTCTTCGCAAGGTATGAAATCCGGGAACCAACCCTTCCCCAAGACGTTCAACCGATTTAATTATACAGCGTTTTCATTTGAATAATATAAGTCATTCAGCCAGAATATATCGGTAACTTATAAAGGGATTTGTCACAAGAAAACAAGCAGGAAATTCTACTCAAAGGTATGAATTTCCTGCTATTTGTAATTAATAAGTGGGGTATACCTAAAACTTGTTTACCGTATCTTCCATCCAATTGGTGAAGGCTGCGGTTGGGTTAACGGCATCATTGGTAACTGTCTTCGCCTCCGATTCAGCTTTCCAAACAAAATTCGTCACCTGCCCCAACCTTTTCCCGCTTCCTGGGGGAGAACTTTGAAGATATCCAACGGTTATCGAACCCGTTGATACTTTCATTGTTTATCTTCCGATTTACAGGCACGTACCGCTTTTATCGGGATACCAGACGCCTAATTTCCTTATGGTTGCTCAACCAGGACCACATCGACGGTGTTTTTTGTTCCATCCCGGAGAATTGTTAAGGATACCTGCTCTCCTGGACCAACCTCTTGAAAGCAGGCCGCTAATTCTTGGACTGTGGCGATATCATTTCCATCAGCGCTTACAATCACATCGCCACCGATTAGGATCTCTTCACCATTGATTGTCACTGGTGTTTCACTGCCAATCAATCCAGCCTTTTCAGCTGGACTTTCCGGCTGGACCTCTACGACCAGAACTCCTTGTTGATCAGCAGATAACGTCATCTCTTCAGCGAT
>DAOVCZ010000122.1 GCA_030669775.1 Chloroflexota bacterium
TACAAACCCCCGTAATTGGCCAACTGGAATAATCAAGCCTCCTTTATTAAAGCCAATGATTTTTCCCTCGTAGGCATCGCCAGAGGCAAGCAACGATTCAGCAAACAACCAATCTTTCTCTTCAAGTGCACGCACAAAGGAAAGTAAGACATTACCATTCTGATCTTCTGGGTTGACAACATAGACAGTTATCTCATTCCCAACGGTTAATTCTTCTCGAAGATCTGGTTCAATCTGGTCTAATTCTCGAGATGGAATCACACCTTCAGATTTCGTACCTATGCTGACTAAAATTTCTGTTTCGGAAACTCTGGCAACGGCACCTTTGCGGATTTCCCCCTGGCGAGGGAAGTCAAACCCTAAGCCATTATCATCTAACAATTCTTCCATTGTTGAAGATTGCTCTTCTTGTGCGGTTTGTTGGTTAATTTCCTCTTCTGGTTGCTCGTTCTCGGTTGTAGCCTCCTGCCCATCGAGGGCAAAATTCTGATTCATGTGTTTAGATACTCCAGGTTAAAAAGATAGGCCTACATTATAAGAGCATATAGATAACTTGACAACCTTTGTGATAAGATTGGGTCTCGGTTATAATCACAGGGAAGAGGACAGAAATGCCGCCAATTTATCCATTTACCGCCGTTGTAGGACAAGAGCGGATGAAACGCGCCCTGGTTTTGAACGCAGTGGCGCCGCGTATTGGGGGAGTGTTGATTCGCGGCGAACGAGGCACCGCCAAGTCCACTGCCGCTCGTGCCCTGGCAGCACTATTACCTTATGTACACGTGGTGAAAGACTGCCGCTTCAGCTGCGACCCGGATCGACCAACAACCTGGTGCACCGAATGCCGCGAGAGAGTCACCAATGGTGAATCGCTGCCGGTTTTACAACAACCTACTCCTTTCATCAACTTGCCCATCTCAGCAACCGAAGACCGTGTTGTGGGCACTTTAGATATCGAAAAAGCGATCCAAAAGGGTGAACGCCAATTTGAGCCTGGCGTTTTAGCGGCAGCCAATCGTGGACTGCTCTATATCGACGAGGTAAACCTCCTGGACGACCACGTCGTGGACCTTTTGTTGGATTCGGCGGCGATGGGGATGAACATCGTCGAGCGCGAAGGGATTTCCTTCTCGCACCCCTCCCGTTTTATCCTGGTTGGAACCATGAATCCCGAGGAAGGCGATTTACGCCCCCAGCTTCTTGATCGTTTTGCGCTTTCTGTGGAAATCCATGGCATCCGGGATGCCCGAGACCGGGTTACGATCATGGAGCGCAACTTAAGTTTCGAAGCTGATCCAGATGGTTTCTGCGATGAATGGCTGGCAAGGGAGCAAGATCTTTCCCATCAAATTGAGGCGGCTCGCCTGCTGCTTGACCATGTTACTTACACCCAGCGCGATTTGCTATCGATCGCCGCCTTAACAACCTCCTTAAATGTCGATGGGCATCGAGCCGATCTGGTGATCCTGAAAACTGCCCGGGCACACTCAGCTTTCGAGGGACGAACTGCGATTATTGATCGGGACATCGCCCTTGCAGCTGAACTGGCTTTACCCCACCGCATCAAGCGTGGACCTTTCCAGCAAGCCGAAATCACCATGGATGACCTGCAGGAGAAAATCGAGCAACTTCAGGGTGGCGCAACGACGGGTGAACCTGAACCTGTACCCAGTGAAACCGAATCCGTCGAAAAAAAAAAGGGTCTGAGCCAGGAGGTCCTGGAAGAAGGGTCTGAACAAGGACCTTTGAGCCCGGCTCCCCAATCTGTATTTGATTCTGGAAGCGCCACCTGGTGGGATGGTGGTGAAAAGGTCAATATCGGTCAATCTTTTAAACCGCGCAAGATCGACTCTCCTCTAGACAAGCTGTCCCGCAAGAAGACTGGACGCCGCTCGCGATCGCATACCGAACGCAAGCGTGGACGCTATATTCGCGCCAGGCCGGCGAAAGGCAAGGTTACGGACCTGGCTTTTGATGCCACATTTCGTGCCGCTGCCCCCTACCAACGACAGCGTGATGAACAACGCAAGCGCGTGGCTTTCGCAATTCAGCCCGATGATTTTCAACGCAAAGTGCGGGTTAAACGGACTGCCAATTTGGTGCTCTTTGTGGTCGATGCATCCTGGTCGATGGCTGTGGCTGAGCGTATGGCAGCTACCAAAGGGGCGATCCTCTCCCTGCTGACAGACGCTTACCAACGAAGAGACCGGGTGGGACTGGTCGTATTCCAAAAAGACAGGGCTACGATGGTATTACCCCCGACGAACTCTATCCAGCTGGCTCGCCGCGCCCTGGCAGACATTCCCGTGGGCGGCAAGACCCCCCTTTCAGCTGGCCTTTTCCTGGCCCATCAAACTATAGATCGAGAAAAGGTTCTCCGCCCGGATGTCCTGCCATTGGTAATTCTGCTTACCGACGGCGCAGGTAATGTCTCAATGAGCGGCCTGCCGCCTCAGGAGGAAGCTCACCAGATAGCGGAGAGGATAGCTGATGATGATGTTCGAGCGATTGTGATCAACATGGAACACGCCGCCTTTGACCAGGGTTTAGCTCAAGCGCTGGCCGAGCATCTCAAGGCCCCCTGCTACACGCTAAACGAGCTCAAGGCTGAGAATTTGTACCGGGCAGTGCGAGAGGAGATGGGAGGCTAGCAAATCCGGTAATGATACAACCGCTGCGCGAAAGAACCATTTCACCGAGTCGGTAATCCGTGAGATGGCCCGAGTCGCCGAACAGTATGGCGCGAAATTAAAGTCTCCTAATGGGATTAGAGAATGATCCGCATATTCAAGCCACAGATACCTGCTACTGCACAGAGACGATGCTGGCAGCCCTGGTGACCGTCTGTGAACCAGGAAACAATCTGGGCACACTGGCAGGGATTAATGAGCGGATAGCGATGCTGCCCAACTGGTTGTGAACAGGATGATGAAATCAATTCCTGCAATAATCATCACTCTGTGTTTTGGAATCTTGATCAGCGGATGCAATACCAGCGATCAAGTGTCTTCCACGCCTGCCAGCAGTTCAAACACTCCCCTCGCTGCGCCTGCGACCGAAAACGCATCTGCTGAAACGGTCACCCCTGCAGAACCATTGGCTACCCCATCCCCTGGCCCTGAAAATCCTGCCCTACCCCTGAGCAGATATGCCCTCTCTGCAGAGTTGGACTATGACACTCATGTGGTAAAGGTAGATGAGCAGATTTCCTATATCAACACTTCCGATTCTGAGTTAGACGAACTCCTTTTGCTAATCGAGCCCAACAGCTATCCAAACGGATTTACACTCGGTGCTCTGACTTGGGAAAATGGCGAACCGATCTCAAATTACTCGCTGAGCGATCGTGAGTTGCTGATCCACCTATCGGAAAACCTTCTTCCAGGCAATGCAATCGCTATTATCATAACCTTCCAACTCAATTTGCCAAATCAGAATGCTCCTTACGGGTACACTGACCGGCAGACCAACATGGGGGATTGGTATCCTTATGTTCCGCCATATATCCCTGAGGAAGGCTGGCTCGTGCGCGAGGATGCCTTCTTAGGAGAGCATCTCGCTTACGACATGGCAGAATTTGAGGTGGAAATTCAGCTGGCCAATTCTTTCGCGGCTAACGGCGGAGAATTGGTGCTTGCGGCCAGTTCTATCCCCGAGATCGATGGGAATATTTACCGCTATCACCACACACCTGCCCGGAATTTCGTCTGGACTGTCAGCCATCTTTACCTCGAGCAGGAAACTCAAGAGGGAGAGGTGCTGGTGAAGGGTTATTCCTTCCCTTATCACCCCCAGGCAGACGGGCCTGCCCTGGAGGAAACAGCTAAAGCTTTAACAATTTTCAATGAATTGTTCGGACCATACCCGCATAAAGCCCTTACGGTTGTGGAAGCCGATTTTCTGGATGGGATGGAATACGATGGCCTGATCTTCCTCAGCCACGCCTTCTATGATTACTATACGGGTGATCCGCAAAGTAATCTGACTATCATCGCCGCCCACGAAGTTGCCCACCAGTGGTGGTATGGATTGGTCGGTAACGATCAGGCCCTGGAACCCTGGTTAGATGAATCATTAGCCACCTTCAGCGAGATATATTTTTATGAAACTGCCTACCCAGATCTGACCGATTGGTGGTGGGAAAACAGGATTTACTTTCACAACCCTCAGGGGTGGGTCGACAGCACCATCTACGAGGCAGCTGGCTTTTATCCATACCGGGATGCAGTTTACTTGCGCGGGGTAATGTTCCTGGGGGAGCTGCGCGATTTAATGGGAGAGGAAGCATTTCTGGAATTCTTAAGAGCCTACCTGGAGCAATTCCGCTATCGCCAGGCCAGTGGAGACGGTTTTTTCAACCTGCTTTCAGAACACACATCTGCCGACTTGAGCGGTATGATCGGAACCTATTTCTCCCGCCGTTGACGAGATCAATTGACACCCTCGACCCAAACAATTTTATGAAAACGAAGTTAGCGACCTTGTCCCTATCCCTGCTCGTCGCAATTTTTGCTGCTTGCACAAGCCAGAATCCCTCCACCGTATCGAGCCAGCAACCTGACACTACTGCAACAGGTACTCCTGATCGTCATACTGCAACCAGCCCGCCTCCAACTTTGACGTCAACCAAACCTGCAACACCTGCTGTAGACGATCAACAAGATACGCCCACTCCTGAACTCCTTACTGTCAAACTTACCCAATACGATCTAAGTGCAACCCTGAATTACCCCCGACATCATCTCGCTGTTGACGAACAAATAGCCTATACCAATCAATCCGGCGAACCGATCTCAGATCTGCTGTTGATCATCGAACCCGCGCGCTATCCAGGCGTATTTCAACTGAACAGCCTCTCCTGGAGCGATGGTCAACCTATCCTTGATTACACCCGTGACTTAGGACTTTTACGCATCCCTTTGGTAGAACCTCTACCTCCCGGTGAAGAGTTAGGGATCTCCCTATCCTACGATCTGAACCTGCCATCGCCCAGCCCTTCATATTATGGTCGCCCGGTCCCCTTTGGTTATTCTAGCCGGCAAACCAACCTGGTTGATTGGTACCCCTTCATCCCTCCTTATGTACCTGGCGAAGGCTGGGTGGCGCATAGAGCCGGTCCCTTCGGAGAGCATCTCGTTTATGAGGTGGCTGACTTTGAGGTGAAGATCCAGCTGAGCGATTCAAATCCTAATCTGGTCATTGCGGCCTGCGCCCCCGCTGAGATAGCCAACGATGTGTACCGCTATCAGTTTAAAGGCGCGCGCAATTTCTCCTGGTCTGTCAGCGACCAATACATATTATCTACAACAACCGTGGCTTCAGTGGCTGTATTGTCATACTATTTTCCGGTCAATACAGTAGCTGGAGAGGCTGTCCTGCAAACCACCGCTGAGGCGTTGGAACTATATAATGATCTTTTCGGGCCCTATCCACGGAAGACCCTGACTGTGGTTGAGGCTGATTTCCTGGATGGCATGGAATATGACGGGCTTTACTTCCTCAGCAAGGGTTTTTACAACCTCTACTCGGGCGGGCCGGCGGATTATCTTACCGCCATCGCCGCCCACGAAACAGCTCACCAGTGGTGGTACAGTGCGATCGGCAATGATCAGGCATTAGAGCCCTGGCTGGATGAAGCATTATCAACTTACAGCGAACGCTTGTTTTATGAAAACCTGCACCCACAAGGCTTAGATTGGTGGTGGACTTACCGGATCTATTATTACGAGCCACGGGGTTGGGTAGATGGCAGCATCTACAACCCGGAAGGATATCGTGCGTACCGGGATGCGGTTTATTTGAATGGGGCTCTTTTCCTGGAGGATTTGAGAAATTTAATTGGCGACAAGCCATTCTTTGAATTCCTTTATGCATATAGCCAGGGATATTACCGCCGGATTGCATCTGGAGACGATTTCTTTGCCTTGTTGGAGGATTACAGCCAAACCGATATTTCCCCTCTTTTGGATAAATACTTTCAAATGCGCTGAGACCAATCACAGAAAGGCATGTAAAAAGGAGCGTTTTGTGTGTTCTCCTAAGCAGTTATTCATGAGCAAATTTACGTGAGAAGAATATATAAGAGAGGATAGCTTATT
>DAOVCZ010000141.1 GCA_030669775.1 Chloroflexota bacterium
TCTTGGTTAATGTTATACCAGCGAAGTTCTCTCTCCTCCAGCTCCCTTCGAGACTTGTCAGGTTTGAACCTAATGCTTCTTCAATCCCTCGTTCACAGCTCATACCGGACGCATAGGCTGCCATTAATCTGTTGAACCCAGGCTGGCCAGATTGATCGTAAAGGTATTGAGTAAAGGACGCGGATTCAGCATAAGCCAAAAGGGCGCCTTGTGGATCATTGGGAAATGATTGACATAATGAGGCAAGTGGGAGAAGTTCCTCGGATTCAAAAGCGCTTTCGATCAGAACCTGGTACTCTGGATTGGGATACAATTCAGCCAGGGAAGCCAAACCCTCATTAAACCAAACAGGTAAATTTGCGTAAGCATGTGAGTCGGTATAGTTCAAGGCGATATGCATCAACTCGTGGGGGATTTGCCGTTCCATTTCTAAGAGTTGCTCAGGTCCTGTTGGCAGCGAAACCAAAATAACACCTTGTATAGGATCAGCGTGACCAGCGATCCAATTTTGACCGCCATTAGGTAAAGCGGCCTGAATCGCCTGGGCACTATCATATACATAAATATCCAGGTTACTCGGGAAGAAAATCTCTAATAAATCTTGGGTGCTTCTGAGACCTTCCAAGGCGACATTTAACACTTCCTCACCAAATGCAAGGTCGCCCTGATACCAATGAATCGTAAAGGGCTCACCGGTCAGTGTCCGCCACTGGTAACGGTTGTCTCTGTAATAGAAGGAATAACGAGGGCTTGTGTAAATGTCTCCATTCACAGAATTAATCTGGTACCAGTATTGGGCATTTGAAAAAGCAATCAGGGGAAATTCCCTCAGGTCAATTTCTAATGACAAATTGCCGAAACTATCGAACGAGATAGGGTGCACCTGGAGGTCAGATTCATCGCTGACTTGGATGAACAGGAGCACCTCATCTATCGTTTCAACGGATTGAAGCGAGGCTCTGAAATTGAGTCTGTCGCCAAAGGTGTACTCCGGTTCCTCAGGGATGACCTCGTATTCCACTTGGGCTTGCCCGGAACGCGGAATCAAGACAATCACACCTAAAAGCAGCACGACCAGGAGATGAGTTCTTCTATCCAAGCCCATCATGCACCAAGAAAGGCAAGCAATGGGGTGATAGTGAGAGGACTGAGCAAAGTGGACGTAAAGACTGTCGTTGTTACAAGAGCTGGCTCAATATTGTATTCCGTTGCGAGTACCGTTGTTAACACCGCAGTGGGTACAGCAGCTTCCAGCACCCCAGCCTGGTAGGCTGAACCTTGCAGGTTAAAGAACGTGGCAAGACCAATCGCCAGTATAGGAGAGGCGACCAATCGTAAAAAATTGGATAGACCTACTGTTAAAATATCCTTACTCACTTTAGAGTAATACAGCTGGATACCCAGTAAGACGATCATGACCGGGATAGTTGCGTCAGATAATAAGGAAACTGTCCGGTCAATGGGAAGCGGCAACTCCCAATTTGACCAATTAAAAATCAAGGCAATTATCACTGCATAAATTACCGGAACTTTTAGCACCCCCAGTAAAGCAGTTCTCAGGTTGGTTTTCCCCCAAGAAGCAAGGACGACACCTAATGTATAAACCAGGGTGGCCGAGGTTACAAAATAAATACTGGCATAGGCCAGAGCACTGTCACCGAAAGCAAAAAAGTTGAGCGAGAGACCAAAATTGCCAACATTTCCGAACATGACAGTCAGCAACAAAGCGACCATAATACTACGTTTTAATCGCAAAGCAAAGGCTATCAGACCTGTAATTGCTCCCAGCAGCAGTATACTTGCAGACGCATATACGACCATTTGCATGATGTCATCACCATTCAACTGGCCCGAAGTCAGCAAGGTAAAAATAAGACAAGGGCTGAAAATGTAGAAAGTGATCCGAGACACAGCACGCGGAGATACTCCTAGATACCTTGCGACCAGAAAACCTGCTCCAGCTGCCAAGAATATTGGAAGTAGATTGTTGATAAAAAGAACGAATAGATCTCTCAATCCTGGAAGCCCTCGTCCTCATCGTCATATTGCGCGCCGTCCAGGTATTCCCCGTCACCAACATTTTGGTTGGCATTGACGCTTCCATTGCCATCCGATTCCGTGCTGGTTTCTTGAGATATCAGCATTTCAAGCAGCTCATCCTCAGGGGTATCTTCTGGAAAATCAAGTAATGAGAATGGCTGCATGCCATCTATGAAAGCTACATTATCCAGAGCAGATTCAAGAAAATCCGCTTCGTGGTCATAATCTGATTCTTGGAAGAGTTTTTGCAACGAATGCTGTGCCCTTTCCCCCCCGATCTCCGATAACGACCAGATGGCAGCTAAGCGCACATTTTCTTCACTGTCAGTGGTTAATTCGATTAACGTAGAGAGCGCATCCTTGATCTTAATCTCTCCTGCTGCTCGGGCTGCTTCAGCCCTTAAGGATGGTCGCGTGTTGTTCAGCATTGAGAGAATCGATGTCTCCCAGCGTGAATCCATGGTACGACCCATGGCAATCAATGCAGAAGTCATCAGTTCATGATCTTCAGAATTGAAAGCACTTTCAATTAGCTTGGCAATTTCAGACCGGCTCGAATAACCCACCGATTCGAGGGCTCGACACTGGACCAAAACCGCCTGGTCGTGATGAAATACATGCAATAAGCAGTCTTCGATCTCTTCCAACATCTCAGCAGGTAGCCGGTCAATTTCACCCAGGTAAACGAACTGCCCCAACCCAGATGCAGATGCAGCCCGGACTTCAGCTGCAGGGTCTGACTTAAGCAGCTGCAGGTACACAGGGATCAAATCTCGTTCCTCAAATTCCCACAATAGCTGCACCGCCAGCAGCCGAATCTGAGGGTCTTCATCCAGAATGACATTGCGGCCGATATTTTCAAACGAAAGCAAGGATTCAGCACTGCCCAATTCATGCAAGTCTTCCATCAGGGCTTGCCGGCGCCACAAAGGCAAGCGCGGCCAAGTCTCGAGAAATAAGGTCAGCTCTTCGCCCTCGAGATCGGACAAACGGTAAAGATAGCGTGGATTAAAGGGGGTATCTTCATCCAAGAATGCATCGATCAGTGTTTGGAACGGTAATTCCGAGATTTCAGACATACTTCACACGCCATTAATACTGATCTGCTAATACATTGGGGACAGCCTTCGCCAGGATGATTACTTTGGTAGAGAAATTGGGTTGAGGAAATCTTGCAAGTTGACGAAGAGCAACAACATCAGCAGTAGAGCCAGGCTCACCAGATGGATTGCGTTCTCATACTTAGGTGGAACGCGGCGCCCGAGGATGATTTCCGGCAACGTGAACATAATGCGACCACCATCCAAGGCCGGTATTGGCAGTAGATTGAGTATACCAAAAGAGATGGTCAATGTGGCAAAGAAGCCAAGCACATTCACTCCTGGTGGGATGTTTTGCTGAACTTCCGTTTCTTGGACAGCCTGATAAACATCAAACATGCCTTTAAACCCCAGTAAGCGACCTTCGCTGGGATCCATCTCTCCCCGGATAATCTTTACCGGGAAGGTCAACAAGGTCTCACTATGCTGATAAACAGCCTCCACACCAGCAGGTAAAGCCGCGATCACGCTCACCGATTTGGTCGGATTACTCATCACGATCCCAATTGCCCCCTCGCTTTCCGGAGGGTTTGGGCGAGGAACTAAGGTCACTGTATGCACCTGTCCATCGCGAGAGTATGTGATCTGGGTTTCGTTACCCAAGTTATCATAAATCGCGGTGCGGATGGATTCTGTGCCGTCGATTTCGGTATCATTTACCCAAAGTATCAGATCTCCGGAAAGCAATCCAGCTTGAGCCGCTGGTGAGTTGGGGACAACTTCTATGATCTGGACCTGGTCCGGGATCGGTGATCCGATGCGGTTGATAATCATGGCATACAGCACGACACCTACCAATAAATTCGCCATGGGTCCCGCGATCAACACACCCAACCTTTTCCAAGGATTCGCTGCGGCCAAACCATCAGGAATGTTTGGATCGTTTTCCCCTTTGGGGCGTACAAAACCACCGAGAGGGATCAAATTGAGGGTAAATTTTGTGCCACCTGCTGTGAACAAGGTCGCTACTCGGGGTGGAAATCCAAGCCCAAATTCATCGACGCGAATTTTAAACAGGCGCGCGGCTGCAAAATGACCAAATTCATGGATAATGATCAGAGCAGCCAATCCGACTGCCAGCTGTGCAATTTGTATCAGTATGTTTGAATACATAAGATCTTCCAACTCACCACTATAAAAATTCCAGTAATTCTCAAATCTCTTTGTTGATTATATCCTTATCTCTGCCTGGATTCCATACATCACAGCAAGTCTTAGACGATTCTAAGAAAAAATGGTTCCAAGAAAATATCGCTAAATTACAGGGTGAAAGCAATCTGCAATTCATATTAGTGGCGGAGACGTTCCCCTGAATTACTCGACGCACAAGCGTACAGCCTTACCGGGTCGGCTGACAAGAACTTTGCTAACGCCAGGAATCTGATCCAGGTCAGCGATCACCTTGGGGGAATGATCTCCAAGTGTGATCACATGCACGTTCGGTCCAGCATCAATTGTGAAGCTCACTGGAATGCCGTTCCTGCGCCAATCGACCACTGCTCGCATGACTGCTAAAGTGGCTGGCTGCCAGTAAAACAGTCGAGGCTGCGAGGTCATCATCACCGCATGCATCAGGTTGCTGTCCAGTTCGACAATTTCTGCAAAAGCTTGAAAATCGCGATTCTTAATCGCCTGCCGGCACAGGTCTAACCTGCGGGTGGCGTCCCCAACCCGAGCGTCTTGAAGCAAGCTGGTTTCTGCCAGAGTGTGACCTTCTCGGGAACCGGTCTCTTTGTGTTCCTGGCTCACAATAGCAATGCAATCATACAGCTGCCAATGATCTGGAGGAGCTATTGAGAAAGCATAAGAGCTTTCGTCATCCTCTCCAGGCTGCCACTCCACAAAGCCGGCTGGAACAGAGCGGCAGGCTGATCCAGATCCGCGCCGAGCCAAGCGGGAAAGTGAGCGCTCATCCAGCTGCAATCCAGCTGCTTTGCTAGCTGCCAGACTCAATGCGGCGAAAGCCGAAGCCGACGATGCGATTCCCGAACCCGTTGGGAAGTTATTCTCGCTTTCCACCCTGGCGTAAGAAGATATACCAGCCAATTGGCGCACATGGTCAAGGAAACGCGTCACTCGCTCAACCGCCAGGTCATCCGGCACCTTACGATCTAAAATAAGCTCATCACGCTCGAGCTTCGAATCATAACTGACCGTTGTACGCGAGCGAAGGTTAGACAGGTTCATCGAGATCGACCCATTGGCAGGGATTCGCAGCATGGGGTCTTTATCGCCCCAATACTTAATGAAGGCGATATTGGGGCTTGCGACAGCGGTGGCAGATGAAATTTTGTTCATATAATTGAGTTTACCACTTATGGGAACATCATCCGATTTGGAACGAGTTGTTTTCCTCAAGTGAAATTATAGGCCTCATATTAATCCAAGCTATCAGACCCTTCAGCAGAAAGTGTATCTGCGTTATGGTAAGGGACATAATTTCCTGACAACAGGTTCAAAGGGTAAGTCGATAATGCCAGAGCAACTCTGATGCTTGATTTGAAAAGGTTCACCT
>DAOVCZ010000283.1 GCA_030669775.1 Chloroflexota bacterium
GGTTAAATCAATTGTCTTCATGAAGTCGTCTCCTTAGGGTTAAAATTAATTCCTGCCTTCTGGTAAATTTCTTTTCTGCTTATTTCACGATCCCAGCTTCAAGCATCGTCAGGTACACTTTTTCTGCGGTAAAGGGAGGACCATCGAAGCGCACACCAACCGCATCATAAATCGCGTTGGCAATTGCCGGGATGGTGGGTACCATCGGATGCTCTCCTACACCCCGGGCGCCCCAGGGACCATCATCCTGGGGGACCTCAACGAACATGGCTTGAATACTTTCCGGGATATCGCTTGAGGTGGCAATCCGGTAATCAACAAAGCTCGGATTCTGAACGTACCCATCTTTCAAAATCAAACTTTCAAACAAGGCTGAGCTCATCCCCTGGACGAAGCCACCTTCAATCTGGGTCAGAACCATTTCAGGATTGATGGCCTTGCCTACATCAAAGGCTGCTGCTGCGCGCAGGATTTCGATCTGGCCCGTATCCAGGTCGACTTCCAACTCGACGGCCTGCGCCCCGGTGGTGTAGTGAACCACAGCCCGTTCACCCTGCCCGGTTTCTGGGTCCAGACCGGTCACATAATCAGGCATGAACTTACCCCGCCCGATGACCGGTCCCCCGATCCAACCCTGGTCATCCGGTTTCGGCAGCCCATAGATGACGATGTCTTTGAGCGGCATCTCACGTTCACTCTTGTATGAAACCACCATCCCGTTGAGAATATCGAGATTTTCCAGGTCCTCATCCCAGGCTTCAGCCGACATTTCAAGGATCTGCTGGCGGGCATCCTTGGCTGCATTAACCACTGCATTGCCCATACTCCAGGTGAGCCGACTGGCCACAGTTTGCCATTCATAGGGACTGTAGCGAGTGTCCACCGGTGTGGCCACATGCACCCACTCATAGGGCACACCTAATGCTGCGGCAGCCATTTGAGCAACCACTGTGAACGCTCCCTGACCAAGGTCTTGACCACCCACACCAACCGTTACCCGGCCATCTTCCGCCAATTCTACCCAGGCGCTCGATCCTGCATTGGGAGGCATGGCTGGAGCTTTCCACATCAAGGCCAATCCCTTGCCGCGACGTTTATTGGCAGCGCTCGGTTCGGCTTTATGCCCCCAACCGATCGCCTCGGCTGTCTTCTCCAGACATTGTGACAATCCGATAGGATGCATTTTACTGCCCGTGACCAGAATACTACCTTCTTTCAAACAGTTAATCCTTCTGAATTCGACCTGGTCCATGCCAATCTGTTGAGCCAACTCATCGATACACTGCTCCAGCCCGGCGTGCATTTCAGGCATCCCAAAGCCGCGCATTGGGCCTCCAACTGGATGGTTGGTATATACACAATAACTATCTGTTTTTACATTAGGGACCTCGTAAGGTCCTGTGCTGCTGTAACCGCTGGCCCGGGTGATATTGACCCCGTACTCTGTATAAGCCCCAGCATCCCAGTAGAACTTGTTTTCCATCGCTAAAAGGTTGCCATCACCATCACAACCCATTTTGAAATAGGCGATCAAACCCTGGCGAACGAAAGCGGTGAAGAATTCTTCTTCCCGAGTCAGGAGCAGTTTTACAGGACGACCCTTAACTTTCGTGGCGATGGCGACTGCCAGAGATTCCATGCTGACACCGGCCTTACTGCCAAAGCCACCCCCTACATAGGGTGCGATGACTCGCATTTCGCTTTGGGAGATACCCAAGGCCTGGGCAATAAGATTTCGTTGGGCAAACGGCGATTGCGAACTGCCCCAAAGTGTAATTCCACCGGAATCTTCCACCTGGGCAACCGCCACATGCGGCTCAATTGGGACATGCTGGATATGCGGTATGCGGTACTTGCGTTCCACGATCGCCGCACAATTATCCCAGGTGCTATCCAGATCTCCTTTACGAATCTTGAAATAATTTGAAATATTCGAATTGGGTTGCGGCAAAATAAAGCTTGCCACCTGATATTGATCCAATTCTGGATGGATCAAAGTCGCTTCAGAACTGACCCCATATTCAGCATCAATAACCGGTTTTAAGATTTCATACTCAACTTCGATCAATTCGAGCGCGTCTTCTGCAATCCCCTCGCTGATCGCCGCTACGCCTGCCACCGGATCGCCCACATAGCGCACCCTATCCCGGCAGAAGATATGTCTATCCAATAAATAGAGACCGATATATCCAGGGAAATCTTTACCGGTAACAACTGCCTTGACCCCTGGGAGTGCTTCTGCTTGACGGGTATCGATTGATATGATGCGGGCATGTGGGTGCGGGCTGCGCAAGATACGGGCATGCAGCAAAGCGTTACCAAATTGGATATCGTCGGCGAAGATCGCCGCACCTGTCACCTTCTCACGGGCATCCAGACGTGGTACGCTCTCACCAACTGGATTGGGTTTCGGATCACTAACTACCATTAGTCTTCTCCTCTCACATCTTTACAGCTTCTTGAACAGCTTCGATTATGCGCATATATCCTGTGCAGCGACACAAATTTCCGACTAACGCAGCCCGAATTTCACTCTCGCTTGGATCAGGATTGCGATCGATCAATGCCCGGGAGGCGATCAAAACCCCCGGCGTACAATAGCCGCATTGAACCCCTCCAGCATCTATGATAGCTTTTTGGATTGGATCGAGCTGAGTATCGCGTGCTAATCCCTCAACGGTGACGATCTCAGCGCCATCGCATTCAACCGCTAAAACCAAGCAGCTGTTAACAGGCTCGCCATTCATCATAA